>NZ_CAWQUW010000067.1:0-1098 GCF_963898195.1 Vibrio sp. L3-7
TGGGGCAAAGATGACTCAGCAAAGACCTTGCTGAATCGAAGGTGGACAAAAGTGTTTCAGCCTGAACGGGTTAAAACGAATATGAGCTATATGAATAATGCCTCAAAAGATTGATCTCTTTTAATTGAGGCCAAGATAGAGGATAGAGAGGCAAGCATTGCCTCATGTACAAAATTTCCCATGCTTATGCGTTTTACACCTAGAGTTTTCAGTTCTGAAAAACTAGGTAATCCCGGTAGACACATCACATTTATCGGTAATGACGTGCAATCGACAACTGATTTGATATCATCTTTTTTATTAATACATGGTAGAAAAATGCCATCTGCGCCCGCTTGTTGATATCTATTAATTCTCTCGATACTAGTTGCAAGAGGATCTTCAACATTAAGTAAGAACACGTCACTTCTGACATTAATAAAAATTTCAAAACTTGCTTCGTGAATGCATTCTTTAATTTTTTCTATTGTTTTTCCGAACAGAGCGCTGTCACGCAAGCTTCTTTCACCGTCTACCACGACACTGTCTTCTATGTTGACCCCAACAACTCCAACTTTGACTAATTCAATAATATTCTTTGCTATAATTTCAGGCGTCTCTCCGTAGCCAGATTCAAGATCTACGGTCAAAGGCAGTTCTGTAGACTTAACAATTGCTTTTACAATCGACAAAAGGTCTTTGAAACGGATATTTTCTCCATCTTCCTTCCCAAGGCTATTAGCAATAGCTGCGCTAGAAGTACCAAGGGCAGAAAAACCGACACTCTCGGCGATCTTCGCACTTGGTACATCCCATACATTACTAATAACTAGTGGTTCTTCCATTTTATGCATATTTTTGAACATATCTGATACTCCAATTTACTTTTGTATTGAATAATTTCAGGCAAATACTAACAACGGAAGAAAGATAAGGTGCGCCATTTTCGGAACTGAATGATAAATTTTTACAAGGCCTGTATTCATTAGACTCTCTGCTGCATTAGAAAAAGGTATGGTAAAACTGTGAGCTTTGAGTGTCAGATTAGTTATATTTGGTCAAAATTCACCCGACTGAGAACGTAGGCTTTTTGGCGAAACTAATAATGGGGCAGAAATG
>NZ_CAWQUW010000068.1:0-1085 GCF_963898195.1 Vibrio sp. L3-7
GCAAAAGAAGTGGGTAGTTTAACCTTTCGGGGAGGACGCTCACCACTTTGTGGTTCATGACTGGGGTGAAGTCGTAACAAGGTAGCCCTAGGGGAACCTGGGGCTGGATCACCTCCTTATACGAAGATAGTCACGATGAGTGTCCACACAGATTGATTAGGTTTAAAAAGTTAAGAGTAGAAATACTTTTCCAGATGGGGCTATAGCTCAGCTGGGAGAGCGCCTCGCTGGCAGCGAGGAGGTCTGCGGTTCGAACCCGCATAGCTCCACCATCTTTAAGTGTTTTTCTTTGAAAATATTTAAAAATGGTTCCCTTCTTTTAATAGAAGATGAATCAAGCTCTTTAACAATTTGGAAAGCTGACTGATTGATTACTTACGAGTAATTCAATCAAATTTAAAAGTTCTCAATGTTTATCTTTCATTAGATAAACACAACAAACACATTCAAGTGTCTTGTATTCGAATCAAATTTATTTGATTCACAATTGAGTCCGGCAAACAGTTATCAAGAATTAACCCTTCTTGATGACAACCAAAAACCTTGGTTAGTTGCCATACTAGTTTGTTTTCAATTTTCAAAAGTGAAAGTAAAACAGAGACCCTTTCGGGTTGTATGGTTAAGTGACTAAGCGTACACGGTGGATGCCTTGGCAGTCAGAGGCGATGAAGGACGTAATAACTTGCGATAAGCCCAGATTAGGTAGTAATAACCTTTTGAGTCTGGGATTTCCGAATGGGGAAACCCACGTGCATAAGCACGTATCCTGTTGTGAATACATAGCAACAGGAGGCAAACCGGGGGAACTGAAACATCTAAGTACCCCGAGGAAGAGAAATCAACCGAGATTCCGAAAGTAGCGGCGAGCGAAATTGGATTAGCCCTTAAGCTTTTAATGATGCAGGTGAAGAGTCTGGAAAGTCTCGCAATAAAGGGTGATAGCCCCGTAACCGACACATCATAATCAGTGAAAACGAGTAGGGCGGGACACGTGATATCCTGTCTGAATATGGGGGGACCATCCTCCAAGGCTAAATACTACTGACTGACCGATAGTGAACCAGTACCGTGAGGGAAAGGCGAAA
>NZ_CAWQUW010000069.1:0-1061 GCF_963898195.1 Vibrio sp. L3-7
TTCGACGCTATAAATATCCAGTCTCAGCTGAGGATCTAGCAAATAAGCTAGATGTTAGTGTAAGAACAATCTATCGAGATATAGCAACTTTGCAATCGCAAGGCGCAGAGGTCGAGGGGGAAGCTGGGCTTGGTTACATTTTAAAACCGAGCTTCGATTTGCCACCGATGATGTTTAGCTTAGAAGAGCTTGAAGCCCTTAAGTTAGGAGTTGAATGGGTGGTAAAGCAAGCAAACGGAGAATTTAACGAAGCTGCCATTGATGCACTTGCTAAGGTTTCAGCTGTGTTGCCTTCTGATCATGAAGCTAAGCATACTGAGAGCGTCATCAGAGTTGCTTCAATTTTCAAAGCACCAAAGGTGATGGTTAAGCTGGCTGAGTTAAAAGCAACGATAAAAAAAGAGCATAAAGCAGAAATTCTTTACGAAGACGCTAAAGGTGCTATCAGCAAGAGGGTTGTGTGGCCAATACTTATAGGTATGTTTGAGCAACACAATATCTTGGTTGCATGGTGCGAAACACGGAACGATTACCGTAATTTTAGACTTGATAGAATTCAATCATTTTTACAACTTGAGTCTAAATACGAGCGTTCTCGTCATGCTTTACTAACTGAATGGGAAGCTCTGGAGGGCATCGAACACAAGCGCTTTCGTTACTGACAAAAACTGTCAGTACTTGTGGTTACACTTAGTTCATCCATTTTTAAAATGAAGATTTACAACTATGTTAACTATTGATTCTATTGTTCTTTATGTTGAGAACATCCAACTCAGTATGACCTTTTATAAGAAAGTCTTTGAGTGTGAACCTAAGCTTTTATCGCCAACCTTTGCGGTAGTCGAGTTTGCTGAAAACGTAAAAATCACTCTAAAACAAACTGATACACTTACGCCAAGTAGTTTAGTTAGAGGTGGCGGGACTGAACTTTCTGTCCCTGCAATTAACAGCACCGAGTTAGATAGCTTATTTGAAAAGTGGAAAGAGCAAGGAGTGAATTTTGCTCAAGAGCGCGAAGAGTCTGTATATGGTATCAATTTTGTTGCGTTAGACCTTGATGG
>NZ_CAWQUW010000070.1:0-1052 GCF_963898195.1 Vibrio sp. L3-7
TGTCCCGTCCTGAAATGTGTTTACACATTGAGGACGAATTATGACTACTTCAAATAATACCTACGTTAAGCGCACTCAGCGTGATTACACACTAGGCTTTAAATTACAGGTCGTCGCCGCTGTAGAAAGAGGCGATATGACATATAAACAAGCCCAAACCATTTATGGTATTCAAGGCCGTTCAACTGTTTTAACTTGGCTTCGAAAGCACGGTAAGATGAATTGGGCGCAAACTCCAAGGATGAATACCATGCACCAATCAATTAAGCCTAAAGAGTCACCAGCACAGAAAATAAAGCGCCTTGAGAAAGAGCTGGAAGACGAAAAAATAAAGAATCTCTTTTTAAATAGAGTGGTTGATATTCTTGATACTGAACACGGAACTAGCCTCAGAAAAAAGTATCTCGCCAAGGAGCAAGAAGTCTTCAAGAACAGGACGGAATAAGTTTAGTTCGAGTATGTAAGCTATGCGGGATATCGAGACAAAGCGTTTATCAACGAGAAAAGCGAGCTGTTCATCGCCAGTTGGAACTTAAACCCATCAAACAAATGGTGTTGGATATTAGACGTTATATGCCTCGGGTTGGCACTAGAAAACTCTACTTTTTACTTAAGCCAAAGTTGCAAGAACAAGGCATCAAGCTAGGTCGAGATGCTCTTTTCAACTACTTACGTGATGAACGATTATTGGTAAGACCTAAACGTAGTTTTACAAAAACGACAAACAGTAAGCATTGGATGAAAAAACATCCGAACTTATTAAAGAACTACAAACCATGCAATCCAGAGGGTGTGTTAGTAAGTGACATTACCTATATCCAATCAGATGAAGGAGTTCACTATCTCTCATTGGTAACTGATGCGTTTAGTCGGAAAATTATGGGCTACGAGCTAAGCAACGAAATGAAGGCGACGGATGTTGTAAAAGCGCTAGATATGGCTATTAAGGGACGTCAATATCATCGTTCGTGTATCCATCACTCTGATCGTGGTCTCCAGTATTGCTCAGGTGTTTATCAAGATAAGTTGAAAAGTAGCGGCATAAGCCCCTC
>NZ_CAWQUW010000071.1:0-1029 GCF_963898195.1 Vibrio sp. L3-7
CAATGGCTGACGGGGAGACCTGCTCTTTTTCAAGTGCGCTTTGGGCTTTGTCTGGTTTGTCGGTGAAGATATCAAGGCGCTCTGTTTTTTCAGTCAGGTCGTTTATCAGGGGCTTAGATAGGGTAAATGCTTTGCCTGACAGTAAAGTATGGGCTTTTGGCTCAATATGGTGGGCGCCGTGAACGTAGTCGTATTGCAGCGGCGCGTCTTTTAGGCTCTCTAAGTTGACGCGCTGCGTTTCCCCTTTGCTCTCAAGCGTGAGGCTTTCTTTGTCAATGTGAGTGACAAGGTAGCTTTGGTTCGCGTCCAAGCCAGCAGGGAAGTGTTTGCCTAGCGTTTGAAGGCGTTCGCCTTGGGCGATATTGAGACTTTGCGGTTTATTGATTTGCATCTTCATGTGCTTAAAGGCGCGACTGGACGGGTCAAAGGTGTGTGATTGTCCATCGCGTTTGCTGAGTGCGGTCATGGTGTTGCTCTCTTTGTCGATACTGGCGATGACAAAACTCTGAGGTTTGTTTTTCTCCCAATGGGTGAGTGTCATGCCTGGTTTGTAGTGTTGAACGAGGGGTTGTTGCGCTTTAGAGAGGTGGTGAGGGGGTTGAGTGAATAGGGTGGTTTCGTGTCTGGCGAGGGCGCCGGTATTTTTGAGCTGGCCCCGTATCGCTTCGGTTAACCGCCGCTGCTCGACGCTGGAAGTGGCAATCACTTGCGTGTTGGCTTTATCGGGGAGGTCGGCGTACACCCGCGCTATCCTATCGGTATCATTGTCATGCAGTTTTACGTTGGTGTTGCTGGCTCGCTTGCCAACCCAAGAATGACTCTCCACATTGCCTTTTTGATACAGCGAGATAGCGTTATTGGCTTTAAATCCCTGACGGCTTGATACGCGATTAAGCATCACCACTTTACTGCTCGATTGTTTGGCTTTATCGGTGAGGGCCAGCAACTCATTGGCACTCATCTTATTGGCGTCATCGATGAGCAAGACGTCTTTATTGGTCAGCGGCGTATCGCTTTGCAGTAAGCTAT
>NZ_CAWQUW010000072.1:0-1029 GCF_963898195.1 Vibrio sp. L3-7
ATAGCTTACTGCAAAGCGATACGCCGCTGACCAATAAAGACGTCTTGCTCATCGATGACGCCAATAAGATGAGTGCCAATGAGTTGCTGGCCCTCACCGATAAAGCCAAACAATCGAGCAGTAAAGTAGTGATGATTAATCGTGTATCAAGCCGTCAGGGATTTAAAGCCAATAACGCTATCTCGCTGTATCAAAAAGGCAATGTTGAGAGTCATTCTTGGGTCGGCAAGAGAGCCAGCCATACCAACGTGAAACTGCATGACAATGACACCGATAGGATAGCGCGGGTGTACTCAGACCTCCCCGATAAAGCCAACACGCAAGTGATTGCCACCTCCGGCGTCGAGCAGCGGCGGTTAACCGAAGCGATACGGGGCCAACTGAAAAATACCGGCGCCCTCGCCAGACACGAAACCACCCTATTCACTCAAACCCCTCACCACCTCTCCAAAGCGCAGCAACCCCTCGTCCAACACTACAAACCTGGCATGACACTCACCCATTGGGAGAAAAACAAACCTCAGAGTTTTGTCATCGCCAGTATCGATAAAGAGAGCAACACCATGACCGCACTCAGCAAACACGATGGACAATCACACACCTTTGACCCGTCCAGTCGCGCCTTTAAGCACATGAAGATGCAAACCAATAAACCGCAAAGTCTCAACATCGCCCAAGGCGAACGCCTTCGAACGTTAGGCAAACACTTCCCTGCTGGCTTGGACGCGAACCAAAGCTACCTTGTCACTCACATTGACAAAGAAAGCCTCACGCTTGAGAGCAAAGGGGAAACGCAGCGCGTCAACTTAGAGAGCTTAAAAGACGCGCCGCTGCAATACGACTACGTTCATAGCGCCCACCATATTGAGCCAAAAGCCCATACTTTACTGTCTGGCAAAGCGTTTACCCTATCTAAGCCCCTGATAAACGACCTGACTGAAAAAACAGAGCGCCTTGATATCTTCACCGACAAACCAGACAAAGCCCAAAGCGCACTTGAAAAAGAGCAGGTCTCCCCGTCAGCCATTG
>NZ_CAWQUW010000073.1:0-243864 GCF_963898195.1 Vibrio sp. L3-7
TTCTACAGCGGCGACGACCTGTAATTTAAAGCCTAGTGTGTAATCACGCTGAGTGCGCTTAACGTAGGTATTATTTGAAGTAGTCATAATTCGTCCTCAATGTGTAAACACATTTCAGGACGGGACATCAAGATCAAAAAGGGCTGCTCAATGAGCAGCCCTTTTGCTATCTATTCAATCGACATATCAGTTAGCGATGAAGCGCCACTAGTTCAGCCATCATGTCGATGTGTGAGTCTCTGTCGTTGAGACACATAATGTAGCTAAAGTCAGAACCACCAGCCTCAATGAACGTCTCTTTACACTGGTCTGAAATCTCTTCTAACGTTTCTAAACAATCCACTGAGAATGCGGGCGCCATAATATCGATCTTCTTGATGCCTTTGCTTGGAAGCGTTTCAAGCGTTTCGTCGGTATAAGGCTTCAACCACTCCTCGCGGCCAAATCGAGATTGGTATGTCATGGTGATGTCTTCCGAGGATAACCCTAACTCCGCAGCAAGCAATTTGGTCGTCGCTTCACAATGTTGAGGGTAGGTATCGCCTTCATCGGCTAACCTTTTAGGAATGCCGTGGAATGAACACACCAAGTGATCGCCTCTGCCATTTTCTTCCCAATGGCTACGAACACTTTCAGCCAATGCTTTCGCATAGCTAGGGTGAGAGTAATAATCTCGAATAAAGCGATAGCTCGGGATAACAGGCATTTGCTTGAAGGCTTTAGTTAAACCATCAGAAACAGCTGCTGTCGTTGTGCCTGAGTACTGGGGGTATAAAGGCAATACGATGATATCTTCAACACCCTGCTCCATCAATTGCTCAATACCTGTTTTAAGGCTTGGGCTACCATAGGTCATTCCCAAAGCAACAGGCAACTGTAATTTTTTCTGTAGCTTTTGCGCTTGTCTTTGCGAGTACACAAGCAGCGGTGATCCATCGTCCATCCAAACAGATTGGTATAGTTTAGCCACTTTCGGTGCTCGAATCGGTAAGATCACCCCATGTAAAATAGGGCACCAAAGCCAACGAGTTAGATTAACGACTCGCTTGTCGTGTAAGAATTCACTCAAAAATCGACGAACGCCAGCCGGGGTCGCCGAATCTGGAGTCCCTAAGTTCACCAGTAAAACGCCCTGCTTTTTATTATTTTCCATAGATACCTGAGACCAATGTGTGATTTTCTGGAAAGTAATATACTAATCTGAGTAAGTTGAAGATCATTACGCCTACCAAATGTTTGAATAATCATTCTGCACATTAGGTACCTCAAACTCTAAACTGCTACCCATCATCAAAGCTTAACAACCTTGAATTTTGCGCAATCAAACTTATTTAGATTGGTATCGTACTAAAAATTGAAACAAAAAAAGCGACCTATAAGGTCGCTTCTAATATATCAAATTCTAAAACTGGCTGTTAGCCAATTATGCTAATGCTTTCTCAAGTTCTGCACTAACTTCAGCAACTTGCTTAGTACCATCAAATTGAAGGTACTTAGTGTTGCCTGCTTCCGCTTCTTTACCGTAGTAAGAGATAAGCGGAGCTGTTTGATCGTGGTATACGCCTAGACGTGCACGAACTGTTTCTTCTTTGTCGTCATCACGTACAACTAGCTCTTCGCCAGTGATGTCATCTTTACCTTCTTCTTTAGGCGGGTTGTACACACTGTGGTATGTACGGCCAGAAGGAAGGTGAGCACGACGACCAGCCATACGCTCAACAATCACATCGTCAGCTACGTCGAATTCAACAACGTAATCAACAGCAATGCCCATTTCTTTTAGGCCATCCGCTTGTGGGATTGTGCGTGGGAAACCGTCTAGTAGGAAACCTTTCTCACAGTCATCTTGAGCGATACGCTCTTTGATTAGACCAAGGATAATTTCATCAGAAACTAGCTGACCAGCGTCGATTACTGATTTTGCTTGCTTACCAAGCTCAGTACCCGCTTTGATAGCAGCACGTAGCATGTCACCAGTTGAAATTTGAGGGATACCAAATTTGTTCATGATGAAGTTAGCTTGAGTACCTTTACCCGCGCCAGGAGCACCTAGAAGAATGATGCGCATGTTTAATCCTCTTATAAAAATTATGATTTATACCGAAGCTCACTATCCCGCCTTTCTGGTTTAATTTAGGTCAAACAAGAGAGGTTAGGTAACAACTGAGGCTAAGCACAACTGTAAACAGAAGCAAAACGGTAAGTTTCGGTATAACGTTTAAAAATCATACAACTGGAGACGATAGGTTTATAGTACCAGCTGATTAGGTCGAGCATTCTATCACATTAATATTCAATTTGGCTGAAATTAAGACTAAAGAATGTATCGACAGCGTTTGCGTTCGTCTTGTTAGCGACTTTAGCTACATTTCGATGAATTTAAGCGACGTTCATAAAAAAGCCCGCATTAGCGAGCTTTTGTTGATAATTATAGGCTTAGCCCAAAGTCGAAAGACTAACGTTTTGTTAGTAGCTCGTTGATTGCACCTAAGAATTGTGACGGATCTTCCATTGAGCCTTTTTCAGCCAGCATAGCTTGGCCAAGTAGTAACTCAACCCAACGACCGAACGCTTGTTCGTCCGCTTCATCAGCCATCTGCTTAACTAGCGCATGTTCAGGGTTAATCTCAAAGATGTACTTCACCTCAGGAGCAGCTTGACCCGCAGCTTCAAGAAGTTTAGCCATTTGAGTGCCCATCTCGAAATCATCGGTAACAACAACAGCAGGTGTAGTTGCTAACTTGAATGTCGTGCGAACCTCTTTAACACGATCACCTAGGTAAGATTGAGTGCGCTCAACAACAGATTTGAACTCTTCTTCTGCCTCTTTTTGCTTCTCTTTCTCTTCTTCGCCTTCGAACTTGCTTAGGTCTAAGCCCGCTTTGGTGATCGATTGGAATTGTTTACCATCGAAATCCGTTAGGTAGTTCATTACGTACTCATCAATACGATCGTACATTAGAACCACTTCGATACCTTTTGCTTTGAACTGCTCCAAATGCGGGCTGTTCTTAGCGGCAGCGTAGTTATCTGCTGTTAGGTAATAAATCTTGTCTTGACCTTCCTTCATACGTTCAACGTAAGACACGAGGCTGATAGCTTGGTCAGCAGAGTCAACTTCCGTTGATGAGAAGCGAAGTAAACCAGCGATTTTTTCTTTGTTCGCCATGTCTTCCGCTGGGCCTTCTTTCAATACAAGGCCAAACTCTTTCCAAAACTCTAGGTACTTGTCGTTGTCATTCTTCGCCATGCGCTCAAGCATAGTCAGAACACGCTTGGTACATGCACCACGAAGAGACTGAGTCACCTTGTTGTCTTGAAGAATTTCACGAGATACGTTGAGTGGTAGATCGTTTGAGTCAATCAAACC
Source organism: Vibrio sp. L3-7 (assembly GCF_963898195.1). Taxonomy (NCBI): domain Bacteria; kingdom Pseudomonadati; phylum Pseudomonadota; class Gammaproteobacteria; order Vibrionales; family Vibrionaceae; genus Vibrio; species Vibrio sp. L3-7. The sequence continues at coordinate 3,371 of NZ_CAWQUW010000073.1, forward strand.
ACGAACGAAACGCATGTAAGATGGCATGAACTGTTCAGCATCATCCATGATGAAGACGCGCTGCACGTACAATTTTAGGCCGCTTTTATGGTCACGGTTCATCATGTCCCAAGGTGCTTTAGCTGGGATATAAAGCAGACTTGTGTAGTCGTTCTTACCTTCAACTTTGTTATGGCTCCACGTTAGTGGATCAGCAAAGTCGTGAGATACATGCTTATAAAATTCTTGATACTCTTCTTTCTCGATATCAGATTTGTTGCGAGTCCAAAGCGCTTGGGCTTTATTGATCTGTTCCCAATGCTTCTCTTCGGTGTCTTTACCTTCGTCATCTTTAACAGCAGTGAAGATAGAAACAGGGATACCGATGTGATCAGAGTATTTACCAATCACTTCACGTAGACGCCATTCATTTAAGAACTCTTTGCCGTCTTCACGCATATGAAGAATGATGTCAGTACCACGAGACTCTTTTGTAACGTCTTCAATGGTGTAATCGCCTTCACCTGCAGAGTGCCATTGCACGGCTTCATTACTCGCTAGGCCAGCAGCACGAGTGCGCACGGTTACAGCATCGGCAACGATGAAAGCAGAATAAAAGCCAACACCAAATTGACCAATCAATTGAGAGTCTTTGCTTTGGTCATCAGACAGTTTTGAGAAAAAGTCTGCGGTACCTGATTTTGCAATTGTACCTAAATGCTCAATAACGTTATCGCGGCTCATGCCGATACCGTTGTCTGAAATCGTTAAAGTATTGGCTTCTGCGTTAAACGACAGTTTAACACCTAGATCAGCATCACCTTGGTAAAGGTCGCCATTTGATAACGCTTGAAAACGAAGCTTATCAGCTGCGTCAGATGCGTTAGAGATCAGCTCACGTAGGAAAATTTCTTTATTTGAATAGAGAGAGTGAATCATTAAGTGAAGTAGTTGTTTTACTTCAGATTGAAAGCCACGAGTCTCTTTATTTTGCGTTGCTGTTTCGCTCATTTTTACTCCAAAACATCTATACTTTATGTTGAATAACGACAGGGCGGAATACTGAATGCCACTCTTATGTTCATTAACATGAGGATGACAAATGTAAATTCAAGGTCAAAAATCATAAAAACACTGTTTTTTTTATCTGTTTTTATTATCCTTGAGCCTGATAAATATAAAAGAACATAAAAGAAGCCATAATTTGGTGAAGAATCAGCTGAACTTCACCTCTGATTTGTCTATTTCGCACCCAAAATCATCCAAAATAGAAGAATTCAATGAGCAATATCGGCACAAAGTTTATTCTCGCACAGCGGTTCGTCTTCGATCCAAATAGCAATTCACTTGTTGATCAACTGAGCGACGGCGAAGTCGTGCGCCTTGGCAGCAATGAAAGCCGCATTCTCCTAATGCTGTCAGAAAGGCCCAATGAAGTTATCACTCGTAATGAATTGCACGAATATGTTTGGCGAGACCAAGGCTTTGAAGTCGATGACTCAAGCTTGACGCAAGCAGTATCAACACTAAGAAAGATGCTGAAAGACTCGACCAAATCTCCAGAATTCGTTAAGACTGTTCCAAAGCGTGGTTACCAGTTTATTGCCACTGTAGAGCGCTCTGCACCACTTTCTTCAAATGATCAATCGGTGACGGCTGAAATTGCAGAAATTGACGTAGAACCTATTTTAACGTTTGCCACTGCTACAACTACAACTACAACCAGTGAAGACACTATTTCTGAAACTGTCGACCTTGCAGCAATCACAAAAGTTCAAGAGACTAGAGTTGAAGTAGAACCAACGACGACTTCTGTTTCAGCTCCAGTCAACAATACTAAATGGTTAACATTTGGGTTGTTGCTTACCGCTATCATCATGCCAATCCTTGTTTTGACGTTTACTAATCCAGCTGAATCAGAGTTTCGTACTTTAGCAGAAGTTGATGGCGTGAAAGTGCAATCACCAATCAATCACCCTGATCTCACCAGTTGGCTGCCAGCGATAGAGAAATGTGTATTGCGTTATAACACCAATCACACAGGCATGTTAAAGCCAACTGAAGTGATTGCAACGGGTGGACAAACCAACAACCTTGCCCTCAACTACATTCACCCTCAAGAATATTCGAGCGAGAATGTAACCCTAAGAATTTATGCAAACCAGTCGGATGTAAACGACATTTGTAAAGGCGATGAGTAACATGAAATTAAAAGTATCCATTATTTTACTGGTTCTCTCTGCTTTCTTAAGTGGTTGGTTGTATTGGGGTAGCGATGCAAAAGTAGAGCGCTTGCTCACTCAGCATGAATGGCAATCGAAAATGGTGACTCTGATTAGCGATAGCAAGCAAGCTGATTCAATCGGCCCACTTCGTAAAGTTGAATTGTCGTCAAATGCAAAATACCTACCAAACGGCACCTATCTAAGAATGTCGGTAGTTAGGTTATACAGCACCCAAACTGCGCCAGCGAATGTGATCAACATTTCTGAAACAGGCCAATGGGATATCAACGATAACTACTTACTCGTTTCTCCGACTGAGTTTAAAGATGTGACTTCGGCTCAACGCCAAGACTTCTCTGAAGAGCAATTAGACCTTATCACTCAGGTTATCAAGATGGATGCAGAACAGAGTCGTCGAATTGATATTGTGAATCCGAAAGCACTGCTGCTCACAAGCTTGAATCACGGTTCTACAGTGTTGTTTTCAAACTAAGACTGAATAGCTATTTACCGTATATCAATCGCGGTACAGCCTTAAACGAAATACCAATAGAAAAAGGAGCATGATGCTCCTTTTTTATTACCCGTAACATCGGTGTTGTTATTGAAACCGTGATATTGGGACTAGGAATTTACTCGCGCTTAAAGGATTACCCATGAGCAAAGAATCAGAGCAAACCGCTTCATCATTCACTAAAGCGTCTATATCCATACACTATTGCCGTCAATGCAATTGGATGCTTCGTTCTAGCTGGTTATGCCAAGAGTTACTGCATACTTTCAGTGAAGAAATAGAGCAAGTAAGTTTGCACCCTGATACGGGTGGGCGATTTGAAATCTTGTGTAATGGTGTGCAAATTTGGGAAAGAAAAGCCGATGGAGGCTTTCCTGAGGCGAAAGTTCTGAAGCAAAGAGTTCGAAACATCATTGCTCCAGATAGAGATCTTGGCCACGTAGACTCAAAGTAAGCCTTATCGGAAGGCTTTGATCTATTTATTTAAGACGACCAGTTTATAGCTTGCCACTCACAAGCAACTCACCTTCCAAGCTAATCACTTTGAATGTGTTATTTTCATAGAGGCCATAGCTAGCGGCATGGCCATTTCTTGGAAATGTAACTGAGCTTGGATTGAAAATAAACACACCATCTTGGTATTCGGCAACAGGGATATGAGTATGCCCATGCGCAATAACATCACCCGCTTTTAATGCAGGTCGCTTAGTCGTGTTATAAAGGTGACCATGAGTTAAGAAAATACGCGCACCTGACTCTAACAGTACCCACGAATAATCCATCATCATCGGGAAAGACAGCAGCATCTGATCCACTTCGCTATCGCAATTACCACGAACCGCGATGATCTCTTGAGAGAGCTCATTTAGCTTCTCTGCGACCGCTGGCGGATTATATCCTTCAGGAATCGGGTTTCTCGGACCGTGATTCAGAATATCACCCAGTAGAACTAAATATTGCGCACCGGACGCTTGATAGAGTTCTAATACCTTTTCTGTTGCTGGCAGCGATCCGTGTAGATCGGAAGCAAAAAATAATTTCACACGTACTTCTCCATAAAACTTATGCCTCTATTGTACGTATCGAAAGGCTACACGTCATCTCTCGCCATGCCGTTGATTACGATATTATTGTAACTAACCATACCGACGATTTGATTATTACTGACCACCGGAGCACGACTGATACCAAACCGCTCAAACAGTCGAGCGCAATACTTAACGTTCATATCTGCCGACACACTTAAGGCTGGTTTTGTCATGATTTCATAAACATTGGTTCGCTTTGGAGAACGGTTCTTAGCAAGCACTTTCTTAGCAATGTCATTCATCAATACAATACCGTACTCATCATCCTCATGACGTTTATCTACGATAATGGCTTTTACCTTGTGTTGTCTTGCCATCTCAATCGCTTCTAACACGGTGGTCAACCCATCGATAATGACATAGGTATTGGCCATTACATCACTCACTCGGATTCTTTCACTGCTACTCATAGCTCATCCTCCACAATTTTAGTCAACGTCTCTACTTGGTGGGCAACCCCTACGGCATCTTCTACATCTATCTGTACCGCAATACCTTGCCCCGATTCTTGGTCAAACTCCCCCACCTCACTGATCCTTTCGAGAATATGTCTCGCTAAATGCTCTTCGACAACAAACAACAACACGTCTTTTTGAACCTCTAGCGTCAAGCCAAAGAAAGTGCGTTTCTGGTTTAAGCCCTGTCCTCTGGCATTATTAATCACCGTCGCTCCGGTTGCGCCAGCATCACGCGCGGCGTCAAGCACGATGTCTGTCTTGCTCTCTTCGACAAACGCTAAGATAAGTTTAAAGCGCATCTTTACTCTCCTTAGAGGTGTGTAAACGATTTAACCAATGTGTTATTTGGGCATAGCCCATTACAGAGATGATTGGAAATAAGCTGGCAAACGCAATCAAGCCAAAACCATCGATCACGGGATTACGTCCAGGTACGGTTGAAGCAAGCCCTAACCCAAGAGCCGTCACCAAGGGCACCGTCACCGTTGATGTGGTTACGCCACCCGAATCGTAAGCTAACGGAATAATTAGTTTGGGCGCGTAGAAGGTTTGAATCACGACAATGACATAACCAAAAATGATGTAGTAGTGGATAGGGTCACCTGCAACGATGCGATAACTCCCAAGGGAGATACCAATCGCGACACCGAGTGCGACAGCAATTCTTAAACCGTTGATCCTAATGCTGCCACCAGAAACTTGGTTCGCCTTAATTGCGACAGCAATCAAAGAAGGTTCGGCTATCGTAGTACTAAAACCAATAAAGAATGCAAACAGGTAGACCCAGTAATAGTCAAACCACACCAATTCATGTCCTGAGCTGATCTTAAATTCCGACAAAAAACTTGGCTCGGTCAATTGCATCGCCATCGTCTCCCCTAAAGGAAACAATGCCAATTCAAGCCCCATCAAAAAAAGAGAGAGACCTAAGATCACGTAGAAAAAGCCAAGTAGTACTTTGCCTAAATTAGTGACAGGTTTACGTAACACCGCCAACTGAAAACCAAAGATAATGACACCAATAGGAATAACATCAGTCACGGTACCAAGAAAAGTATCTATAAATTGCTGGAAGCTGATCATGTCACCACCATTCCATAAACCATCACAAACATCATCGGCAATAGTGAGGCAAACGCGATCAAGCCAAATCCATCAATCATAGGATTACGTCCCTTAATCGCAGAAGCCAAACCAACCCCTAAAGCAGTAACGAGAGGAACGGTGATGGTTGAAGTCGTCACGCCTCCAGAGTCATATGCGATACCGATGATATTTTCAGGAGCAAATGCTGTCAGCACCACAACACCAATATAACCACCGATAATCATGTATTGAATTGGCCAGCCTTTCAGGATTCGTAACACGCCAAGTAAAATCGCGATACCAACGGAAAGCGCCACCGTAAGCCTGAGACCATCAGCGTATTGTTCCATCTCATCTAAAGAGTTGGGGATAACGCCGCCTTCTGCCGCCACTTCAGCGGCCTCGGCAGCAACCGCAGTTAATGCGGGTTCTGCGATGGTGGTACCAAAGCCCAAACAAAAAGCAAAGGTCAGTAACCAGAACACACTCCCCTTGCGAGCAAATGCTTGAGCCATCGATTCTCCAATCGGGAAAAGTCCCATTTCGAGTCCGAAGATGAAAAAAGTGAGGCCTAAAACCACCAGCATCAGGCCAAACAAAATAGAAAATAGATGAGGAAGCGGCTCTTGGAGAACCGCGAGTTGGAAGAAAGCAATCACCGCGACAATCGGTAATAAGTCTCTCAGGCTACCTAACATAGCTCGAAACAAAGCAAGCACTGCTGTCATCGTGACTCCTTTTGTTTACGATTACGCTCGGTTATCAATTACTAATAATCATGGCAAATCCTTATCGTTGCTTATGTGATAAATATTACGCAGTTGGTAACCTATCCGAGTAAAGTTCATAAGTGTGATAAAGGTATACATTCCGCTATCAACGATTAAATTCATATGTCTATTTATTAAGGGCATAATTTGGCTATCACACGATTGAAATCAACTGATCGTTATAGTGAATTTTTCGTATTGGTTGGCTATTAAAAACAAGCCATGTCTATAATTATGTTTAATAGGGAGATTGGTATGAAGATATTGTTAACTGGTGGTACTGGATTTATTGGCTCTGAATTGATCAAGAGTTGGAACACTGACGACGTGACATTACTGACGCGGAGCCCAGAAAAAGCAAAGCAAAGCCTGAACCATCTCAACCAAAACAATCTTCACTACATACAGTCTCTTGATGATATCGACGACCTCAATAATTTCGACGCAGTGGTCAACCTCGCGGGAGAACCCATTGCCGACAAACGTTGGAGTGCAGAACAAAAAGAGAGAATTTGTCATAGCCGCTGGAATATCACAGAAAAAATCGTCGAGCTAATCCACACCAGTACAAATCCACCACAGACTTTTATCAGTGGCTCAGCCGTCGGTTACTATGGTGATCAACAACAAAGACCGTTTGATGAATCATTACAAGTAGAGGATGAAAGCTTTCCTCACAAAGTCTGTGCTCATTGGGAAGACATCGCTAAACGAGCTCAATCAGATAACACTCGCGTTATATTGCTCCGGACAGGTATTGTTCTTGGCGAAAATGGTGGAGCGCTAAAGAAGATGCTGATGCCATACAAACTTGGTGTGGGTGGACCACTAGGCTCAGGAAAGCAATACATGCCATGGATTCATATGCTTGATATGGTTCGAGCCATCAACCACTTATTGTCGATCCCTCACGCTCAAGGGGAATTTAATCTATGCGCCCCTCATCCCGTCACCAACAAACAATTTAGTAGTACATTAGCCAAACAGTTACGACGTCCACATATTCTCTTCACACCCAAATGGGCGATGTCGCTGCTCATGGGCGAATCTTCTTGTCTACTGTTCGATAGCATTCGTTCTAAGCCAAAGAAATTGACTGAGATGGGTTTTATATTCAGTTACTCAAGAATCGAACCTGCTCTGAAAAACTTGTTACAACATCAAGACTAATTCTTTACTCTAGAGAGATAGAGACTCTAATAAAGGATTAAGTGTGAACAAGTCGATTCTTATCACTGGCTGCTCAACGGGTATAGGCTATACATGTGCTCATGCACTGCAAAAACGTGGTTTTAATGTCATTGCATCCTGTCGCCACCCACGAGATGTAAAACGCCTTCAAGACGAAGGACTCACTTGTATCCAGTTAGACCTTTCCAATCAAGAAAGCATCGAGCAAGGGGCGAAGCGAGCGATAGAGCTCGCGCCTAACGGGTTGTATGGTTTATTCAATAATGGGGCTTATGGTCAAGCTGGCGCGCTAGAGGATTTGCCAACCCAAGGGCTCAGAGAGCAATTTGAAACCAATTTCTTTGGTTGGCATCACTTAGTTTGCCAAATCCTTCCGCACATGCGTGAACGCGGTGAAGGGCGCATTGTACAAAACAGCTCAGTATTAGGTTTTGCCGCCATGAAATATCGTGGCGCATATAATGCATCGAAGTTCGCTCTCGAAGGGTGGACAGACACATTACGCTTAGAGCTTCACGGCAGTGGTATACACATATCATTATTACAGCCGGGGCCAATTGAGACTCAATTCAGAACCAATGCCCTCAAAGCATTCAATAAATGGATATCCATTTCAGGCAGTGCTCATCAAGAAGCTTACCAACAACAAAAAGACCGTCTCGAAAAAGAATCATCGAACAACGCTTTTGTTTTGCCACCTGAAAGCTGTATTGAGCCGGTTTTCCATGCTCTCACTGCTGATAAACCTAGGTTGAGATACCGTGTGACTACCCCGACCAAGGTATTTGCTGTATTGAAAAGAATTCTACCGAGTCGTTTGCTAGACCCTATTTTACGAAAAGCTGCATAAATTACTAACTTTGCATGAACAGTCGCAAACTTTAATGTAACGATGTAATTTATTCGTAACAATAAGGTGTCATGATTTAGCCTATCTCATCAGTTATTCCCAATTGATGAATATACTTTGGAAATTTCATGACTTTAAATCGCCTTAATTGGGTAGGTGTAAGTCTGGCTATTACGTTGTTTATTCTGTTTTGAATACCTCTCGCAACGCCTCACTGACCACTGAAATGATAACGCTATGCCTTCTATGTTGAGATAAACATCCTAACAACATCGAAGCATGGCGTTTTTATTTGTCTCTTTTTATCTGAGATAACCCAGTTAGATCTTGAAGTTACCGACTTATCCCCCCATATTTGCAACGTATCCATAAAACAAACCTCAAGGAACGTAAATGCAATCTCCGCATATTGTTGAACTTAATGAGCAGAACTTTCGTCAAGTATTAGAAGGTTCGATGCAGACACCTGTACTCATCCATTTTTGGGCACCAATGAGCCAAGAGAGCGCCCAAGTCATTCCTGAACTACAAACACTAACTCAGCAATACAATGGCGCTTTCACCCTAGCCCTGTTGAATTGCGAGCAAGAGCAAGCCATTGCTAGCCAATTTGGGGTTCAAGCACTGCCGACTATTGCACTGTTTGTTAACGGTCAGCCTGTCGATGGGCTTGGTGGCCCTCAGAGCTTAGAAGCGATTGTTGAAATGCTAAGCAAGCACCTTCCTAGCCAAGATGAACTTGCATTACGTCAAGCTCTGGAGCAAATGCAAGCAGGTGAGCACACACAAGCACTGGCAGCAATGCAACAACTTCCAGCTGCGCTAACAAGCAAAGGCGAAGTAAAACTGGCGATCGCAGAGTGTTTGTTAGAAACGCAACAGTTTGATCTTGCTGAAACTCAGCTAGCCACCATTCCTCTAGAGTACCAAGACAACTACTACAAAGGCTTAGTCGCGAAACTGGAGCTTCACAAGCAAGCAGCAGACAGCCCTGAAATACAGGCATTAGAAACCGCTCTGCAGCAAGACCCAAATGACGCTAAGACTGCCTCTGAGTTAGCATTGCAATATCACCAAGTGAACCGCAACGAAGAAGCGATGGAGCTATTGTGGTCTTTCCTAGCAAAAGATCTAAATGCTTGCGATGGCGATATGAAAAAAGAGTTCATGGACATCTTAAGTGCGCTTGGGCAAGGAAACCCAGTTGCCAGTAAGTACCGTCGACAACTGTACTCTCTGCTTTACTAACAAAAGCCTAAAATCGTTAGATTAAATATCGAAAACTGACAAATCAATCAATTAGCTTATCGAATGAATAATATAAAATGGGCCATAAAATCAATATTTTATGGCCCATTTCTCGTTTATAAATTTGCTCAGGATTTAAATATGAGCCAGTATCAATAGTGAACTATCAAAAACTTAAACTTGCAAAGGATTTTGTATGGCTATTGATACATTGATTACTATTGGCGTCTTTACTGTCGTCGCACTACTGTTCATTTTCGCTGGTGTCAAAACCGTTCCACAGGGCAACAACTGGACTGTCGAACGCTTTGGTCGCTATACGCAGACCCTCAAACCAGGCTTGAACCTGATTATTCCATTTATTGATAAAGTCGGACAGCGAATCAGCATGATGGAGCGTGTACTCGACGTCCCTGCTCAAGAAGTCATCTCTAAAGATAATGCTAATGTCATGATTGACGCAGTCTGCTTCGTACAAGTTATCGATGCTCCGAAAGCGGCTTATGAAGTAAATGACCTTGAGCATGCGATCCGTAATTTAACCCTAACTAACATCCGTACCGTACTTGGCTCTATGGAACTGGATGAGATGCTTAGCCAACGAGACATGATCAATACTAAGCTGCTAAATATCGTGGATGAAGCAACAAACCCTTGGGGTGTAAAAGTTACTCGTATCGAGATCAAAGACGTGCAACCGCCAGCCGATCTGACCGCTGCAATGAATGCCCAGATGAAAGCTGAGCGAAACAAACGTGCCGACATTTTATCGGCTGAAGGGGTAAGACAAGCTGAGATCCTAAAAGCGGAAGGTCATAAGCAATCAGAAATCTTAAAAGCGGAAGGTCAAAAGCAAGCAGCAATTCTGCAAGCAGAAGCTCGTGAGCGTGCAGCAGAAGCAGAAGCTAAAGCGACAGAAATGGTATCGACAGCCATCGCTCAAGGTGACATGCAGGCGGTAAATTACTTTATAGCACAAGGTTATACCGACGCATTGAAGTCTATTGGCCAAGCTGAAAACGGCAAGATCATCATGCTACCACTCGAAGCGACTGGCCTAATGGGCTCTATCGCAGGTATCGCAGAGATGTTTGCACATAAGAATGATAAGGGTAGTAAGGACTAACTTATGTTCGAGTTACTAGAGCAAGTAAACCATTGGCATTGGTTAGCATTTGGTCTAGCGCTGCTAGCCCTAGAGCTGGTTGGCACCGCTGGTTACTTTTTGTGGATAGGCATATCTGCCATGTTGGTCGGAGCGCTATTAGGCGCGCTACCAATCGGCTGGCAGATGCAATGGTTGTCCTTTGCGAGTTTCTCGCTTATCACCACTTGGTTGTGGTGGAGAAGACAGTTATCTAACGACAAGCAATCAGATGCTAACAGAGACCTGAATCAAAGAGAAAAGCAGCTAGTTGGGCAAACGGTTCGTTTAACAGAAGATATTCAACGTGGGAATTGCCGTATTAAAGTTGGCGACTCATCTTGGTCAGCAAGAGCGAGTCAAGATATCCAATCTGGTACCGAAATTAAGATCGTTGCTTTAGACGGAATAGTTCTAATAATAGAGCCTTTATAATTAAAGTGCATATAAAGCCTACATTAACGATAAATGTGGGCTTTGGCAGCTTCAAACGACAAATAACATTCGAATTATCATTGCGATAGATCGAACTGAATAAAAAATAAGTTCTTATTTCGTAAAACTAATTTATCTAATAAGACTAAAAAGATATAAGAAACCCTAGTTTATACACCAATATATATATGAATTAGAAGCCACTAGCTCGCTTAATTATAATTAATAAAAATGTTAAGCTCGTCAAATTTTTGAAATTTTCCTCTCCTTGTCCATACTTTCATTTATCTCAATCAGAGATAAACCTAACGGAGTTCGTATGAGACATATTTTAATAATTTTAACAGCTATGTTCAGCCTGTCGTTTGGAAGCGCTATTGCAGGGACTCAGTCTCCGGGCAATGGAAATATGGGGCCTATTGTTAAGTGTTCAGATGGTAACTCGGTCACTCATGTGCCACTGCTGATCTGTAAACATTACGGCGGAAAAGTGCTGTGATAAGTGAGTAAAGTCAGGCTAATAATATAATTTGCGGCCTGACGATTATTTATAACTGAAACAGCCTAACTACGGCCAGATAGATTATTTAGAATCGGACATTCGGTAGAAGTGTCGCCTGGGCAATCATGCACCCAAGACTGTAACTGAGCCTTCATTTTATTTAACTCAGCAAGTTTCAATTCAATTTCATCTAACTTCTGAGTGGCCTTCTTCTTTACTTCGTAGCTTTGTCTGTTCGGATTCATTGCCAACTCGACAAGCGACTTACACTCATCGAGAGTGAATCCAACCATTTTAGCTCTCAGTACGAACTCTAATTGGTCGATATGAATCTCGCCGTATTGCCTGTAACCATTTTCTGATCGGTGTGGTGGGCTCATCATGCCTTTACTTTCGTAAAAACGAATGGATTTAGCTGTTGTACCAACACGTTTCGCTACTTCACCAATATTCACTCTATTACCTTCAATTCAAATTGTTACCTAAAACAAAGAGCGCGACCTAAAATGAAAAACCGCAGTACTGCTGTTATACAATACTGCGGTTGAAAAACATAGCTAGAGACTTACGTTAGAGGGTTACTCTTGCTCTAACAGCCAAATCATAGTTTGAGATTTTTCTTCACTGTCTAGCTTATTGAACCAATATGAAACCATCTCGATTTCTTTTGAGCCTTCAATTGATGCTGGAGAAGCGTTCTTACGATTTTTGAATGCCCAATCTGTCACTGCGGACTGCTCTTCTTTTGTCGCTTGTCCATACCAGTAGTTAACCATCTCTTGAGCTTGTGAAGCTTTGGGTTCTTCAGCAGCAACAACCGCTGCTACAGGTACCGCGACTGGAGCAACCGCGATCGCAGTATGATTATTCGCACCATTGTAGATCGTGTCGATATACGCTTTCGGCACAATGAAAGTTGTACTCATTACTGAGTTTTGTCCATCAAGCGTAAACTCTAAGTTCTTTTCTCTTGCCTGCTGAATATCAGCTTCGCTTAATGGAAATTTAATATATTGAGTCTTTGTGCAGTGTTCGCTGCAGCTTTCTCTTGGAACTTGTCTGTCTTCTAGCTCAAGTGTCTTACCGAAAAAGCTCACTGTTTCGTATTCTTTATAGCTCTGGAAGTAGCTAACATCCATGATAATTGAAGATTCTGGAGCTGAATTCTGTGTTACTTCTTTGTTGTACGTAAAGTAAAGTGACGATTTCAGGATGTCCGCCCCTACATTCGCTTTACTTTCGGCAACGTAAGATTGTCCAGTTACCTGAATATAACCACCTTTGGGCTGCACATCTGCAACTGAATCTGCAAAATTACTTTGTGAATCGAGTGAACTACAAGCTCCCAAAAATAATGATAATACAACTACACTAACTTTATTCATTATGACTAATTCCTTATGTTCACTATGGAAAAACGCTGGCAAAATAATTTACCAGCGTTTTGATTCTATTTAACTATTTTTAAGCTGATAATTTTAGCTTAGAAACCGTACTCAAGACCAACGCGAGTTACGATATCTGTATCAGCGTCACCAACAGTACGACCCGCTACACGTAGGTAAGGTACGAAACCGTTGTGAACAGCCATTAGCTGACCAGAGATAGTGTTGCTATCTGAGTTAGCTTCTTTCTTACCGTTAAGTTCAGATTCTAAGTTCGCTGCGTAACCCAGTTTAAAGCCGATTGGACCGTTCCAGTATTGACCAATAATTGAGTAAGAATCTTGTGTTTGCTTACGGATGCCGTTATCTAGCTCTTCGCCTTTAAACGCAGCTGCAAAACCGAAGCCTGCTGGTAGGCTCGCTTCGAAGCCAACGATATAAGCAAATGTATCATCATCGTATCCAGCAACTACGTCAGATTGATATTGATCACCAGCTTTAACAACCGTACCGTCAGCAAGTTTAACTTCTTTTTGAGCGATCAGGTATTCACCACCAGTTTGAGCAACTACACGAGTACCAGACTCTACCGCACCCATGAATGTAATTTTTTCGAAGCTGTACTTAGCACTTGCGCCAACAAAGTTAGCATCACGAGTCGCAGCACCGCCACCGTTGTCGTTATCATCACGACCAACAGAAGCTGCAAAAGAGAAACCACCAAATTTAGCTGAATCGTAACGTACTTGGTTAGATTGACGATCGTAGTGACCGTTGATGCCGCCCCAATCGAATACAGAACCTAGACCCGGGTTAGAGAATGGCCAATCGACGATTTCGTATAGTGGTGTAAGAACACGACCCACACGTAGATTACCCCAAGAACCAGAAGCACCAACGAACGTATCACGGAAACCAAGCACACCGCCTGAAACACCACCATGAGACCAGTCTGTGCTATCTACGTAACCAGATTCAATCTGCATTGTGATTAATACGTCATCAAACATATCTTTATGTGCACGGAAGCCGATACGAGATTCGTTCTCTACAACAAAGCCGTCACTATTGTTGCCATTATCAGTAGTGTTGTAGTTAACCATTGAGATAGCTGCAACACCGTATACGTCAACGTTGAAGTCAGAGTTAATACCAACTTCTTTCGCCATTACGCCTGTCGATAAAAGTGCAACCGTTGCACCTAGTAGAGTACGTTTGAAAATTTTGTTTTCCATGGAATAAAACTCCTAAAAATGGATATAGCTGTTTGAATATTCCCCGCCTAAAGTTGGCCGCCGTAGAGAGAAATACCTTTTCTTGTTTGAGAACCCTAAATTCTGAATTCTCTATTTCCTTTCTGGTTATGCACATCGTGTGCATCCATGGCATTAAGACTAACTTCGCCCTCAAAAAGATCAATGAGAACTTAATTTTCATCTAAAAAAATATGAGTTGGTGCAAATTTAGTAGGTACTTAGTGATCCAGATCTACAAATTGAAAAACTCGCACAGAAAAACAATAAAAATCATTAAAAACAACAAGTTAAAACAACAAGCCCTTCATAAAAATAGAAGTGACTCGCATTTCTGACACAACTAGAACGGCATTTCATTAATGTTGAGCGCCATCACTGTCCTGATTTGATAGTTCGTATAGGTACAAAATTCTCAACAATTAAAAAGCTCATAAATTTATGACAAACACAAAAAAGGCACTCCTTTAAAAGGAGTGCCTTTGAGCTTTTTTTACCTGAATTTACTTATGAAATAAGAGTAATTAGATCTTCTTCAGTTCTTATTTCGATACCTAAATCTTGTGCTTTGGTTAATTTAGAACCCGCAGCTTCACCGGCAAATAATATGTCGGTTTTCTTAGAAACACTGCCTGTCACTTTTGCACCTAAAGCTTGTAACGCAGCTTTAGCTTCACTTCGACCAAGTTGAGATAGAGAGCCTGTTAATACAACCACTTTCCCCTCTAACGGTAGCTCTTGATCATCTGCAGCTTCTTCGATTGCAGGCCAGTTCACACCTAGATCTAACAACTGTTCGATTACGGCTCTGTTTTTCTCTTGTGAGAAGAAACTTGTGATATGGCTTGCAACAATGTCACCAATATCTGACACATTAACCAATTGCTCATGAGTTGCTGCTTGAACTAAATCGAGAGTCTTGAAGTGTTGCGCTAAGTTCATCGCAGTCGCTTCGCCCACTTCACGAATACCCAATGAATAAAGGAAACGAGCCAATGTTGTGTCTTTGGCTTTGTTGAGAGCACTCACTACGTTCTGTGCTGACTTAGGCCCCATACGATCAAGCACCGTAATCACACCAGCGCTCAACTTAAACAAGTCAGCGGGCGTTTCGACCATTTCACGGTCTACGAGCTGCTCTATCACTTTGACGCCAAGGCCATCAACATCCAGCGCCTTTCTCGACACAAAGTGCTTAAGCGCTTCTTTACGCTGTGCCTGACAGACTAAACCACCAGTACAACGCGCTACAGCCTCTCCTTCAACGCGCTCTACTGCAGAGTTACAAACTGGGCAAGTATCAGGGAATACAATGTCTCTCGCGGTATCAGGACGACGATCTTGAACAACAGCGACAATTTGAGGAATCACGTCGCCAGCACGACGAATAATAACGCTATCCCCAACCTTTACACCTAAACGAGCAATCTCATCGGCATTGTGGAGCGTTGCATTACTCACCGTTACACCACCGACAAAGATAGGTTCCAGTTTAGCAACCGGTGTAATCGCGCCTGTGCGACCAACCTGAAACTCAACATCATTCAGCAGAGTAATCTCTTCTTGAGCTGGGAACTTATAAGCAATAGCCCAACGCGGTGCTCTTGCGACAAAACCAAGCACTTCTTGTGCGGCGATATCATCAACCTTAATTACTACGCCATCGATTTCGTAAGCCAAAGCATCGCGGCGAGTCATAATATCTTGATAATACGCTTTCACATCCTCAAGCGAGGTTAGTTGCTTAGTCTCTGGGCACATTGGTAGACCCCAGCCTTTAAGCTGTATAAAGCGCTGGTAGTGGCTATTTGAAAGCTTAGCTCCTTGTACCACACCAACACTGTACGCATAAAACGCCAATGGACGCTTCGCTGTGATACGAGAATCAAGCTGACGTAAACTGCCTGCGGCGGCATTACGCGGGTTAACAAATACTTTATCGCCTTTCTTCAATGCCATTTCATTCAGTTTGTCGAAACCGGCTTTTGGCATAAACACTTCGCCACGAACTTCAATGCGCTCTGGCCAGCCTTCACCTTGTAATTTAAGCGGAATAGAACTGATCGTACGCACATTTTCGGTAATATTTTCACCCGTCGCGCCATCACCACGAGTAGCAGCTTGAACTAAGGTGCCATGAACGTAGAGCAAGCTCACCGCTAAGCCATCAAGTTTAGGCTCACAACAGAAGGTCTTAAGGTTGGCCGTTGGTGCTCTATCAGACATACGCTTATTAAATGCATCCAAATCTTCATCAGAAAATGCGTTGTCCAAAGAAAGCATCGGGATCTCGTGAGCCACTTGAGTGAAGCCGTCTAACGGTTTCCCGCCAACACGTTGGCTTGGTGAGTCCACAGTCACTAGCTCCGGGTTCTCTTCTTCGATCTTTAACAACTGTTGCATTAATCGATCGTACTCGACATCAGGGATCTCAGGGCTATCTTCTACGTAATAACGAACGGCATGATAGTGCAGAGTTTCTCTTAACTGCTCTAAGGTAACTTGAATCGATTCTTTCATATCATTCTCTGTCGTGATTGAAATATCAAAAAGGGCTCCCTTAGGAGCCCTTTTCTATAAATATAGATTATTTACAAGGCTAAACAATGCGCTTAAGCATTCGCTGCCGTCATAAAGTCTCTGATTTGCTTGCGGCAGTCAGATAAACGGTTTGGTGTCATTAAGTTACGTGACTCATCCAAAACGTTTCCACCCAGGTCATCAGCAATTTTTTGCGCTGCACTCAGCATTACGTTGAAGTTTTGATCAGCTTGGCCGTAACATGGCAGCGTCATAAAGAACGAAATGCCTTTCGTTGTAAAGTCCGCAGGATCGTCATGTTCTAGCGTACCCGGCTGCATCATGTTCGCGACACTGAAAATAACTTTTGGCTCATCACTAGATTGTGCAAAGCAGTGGTAAATAGACATTTCACCATAAGTTAGACCATTGTTTTCCATGCTACGGAAAAGTTCAGTCCCCACAAATGGGATCTCTCCGGCGCAGTGAACATTAAGAACAATCACTTCAAGGCCAAGCTCTTCATCTTGCTTAGCTTCTTCAGTAAGCACTGCGCTTTGTGGAGCAACAGTTTCTTTCGAAACGAGCGGCTCATTTGGAATTAAGCGTTCGCTTTGAATTAATAGTTCTTCAATCGTTTCTTCTGACTTGTTATCAAACGAACCGTATTGCTCTTGAAAACCAGCGTGACTTTCTTTTTGCTCTTCAGTCAACTCAAAGCTTGGTACTTCAGGTTCAACCGCTTCTTCAAGCACTTCAGGCTCACTTTCAGCCTTAACTGGGTCTTCCACACTGAAAGAAGGTAGATCATTCAGTTCAATATCATCTTCGCGAATTTCTGTCTCTTGTGGAGCGATTAGCGGATCCGAGTCAATCAGTGGATCGGTCACAGATGGTGAAACAGCAAAATCCGGCTCTTTACGTTCTTTCCGGATTATCTCAAAATCATCTTCTGGGGCGAATGAACGGTTTGGGATCGTTTCTGCTTCATCTAAGCTATCGTTATCAAGCTTACCAAGCGGCTTATCACCAAACTTTGCTTTCCCTTCTTTTTTACTCGTCCACAGACCGTGGAACAATAATGCGGCGATAGCTAATGCGCCAACAATAATGAGTACAAATCGCAATTCCTGCATTTTTCGCTCTCAGCTTTCTTAGTCAACTAGCTATAAAGACGCTGTCACTAAGTTGGGTTAATTTGGCCAATATCACTACTCTATCAAAAGTAGCCACTGTTTTAGAACAACTTAATACAATTAGTTCCTTACATGGTGTGATTTTCGCCACGCTTTTTTTCTTAATTTCGGTCTAGTACACTAGGGATGTTTGCTATTTAACCAAATTCACATGTGACCTAATTTAAATATGACTATTGAATCTGTTCCCCGCTCCGGCTTTGGCTACTTTATTTTCGGAATAAAGATCGCTTTGTCACCGAGCATTCGTAAGTTTGTACTGCTTCCTCTTATTGCTAACGTATTACTTGTTGGTGGTGCCTTGTTTTATATCTTCTCCAACCTAAACACTTGGATTGAAGGCTGGATCGGTGCATTGCCAAGCTTTCTGTCGTGGTTATCATATATTTTATGGCCACTGCTTGTGTTGACCGTCTTGGCCACGTTTTCGTATTTCTTTAGCACGCTCGCTAACTTCATTGCAGCTCCCTTCAATGGTTTGCTCGCTGAGAAAGTAGAAGAGCTGCTTAGCGGCAAGAAAGTTAATGACGATGGCTTGCTTGATGCTTTAAAGGACACTCCACGTATATTAGCGAGAGAATGGCGTAAACTTGTCTACATTCTGCCAAAAGCGATCGGTTTATTCCTGCTTTTGTTAATTCCAGCACTAGGACAAACTGTTGCGCCGTTTTTATGGTTTATCTTCACCGCATGGATGCTAGCCATTCAATACGCTGACTACCCGTTTGATAACCATAAAATCAAATTTGATGACATGAGAAACAATTTGAAACAAAAACAAGGCAAGACCTACAGCTTCGGCGCGCTTGTTTCTGTGTTCACCACAATTCCAATTTTAAATCTGATCGTCATGCCGGTTGCCGTCTGCGGCGCTACCGCTATGTGGGTTGCTGAGTTTAAAGATCAAGCTCTACGTTCTCGTCTTTAGCCTTCCACCACTTCCTCACTGCGCCTATCTTTTTGAAGTTCTGATTTCAATAAAGATAGGCGTGAATTCTGCTACATATCTATATGATATAACTTTTTAATCCTTTTACCTTTTTTTCAAGTTGTTTAATCTAAATTCAAGCTGAACAAACATCGAAAGACACTAGACGGTAAAGTGATTGATATACTACGTTTAGTTCTGTCATTAAATGAAGGAATATCGCATGAGCAAGATCTACGAAGACAACACCCTAACGATTGGTAACACACCTCTGGTCCGCCTTAACAAAGTAAGCAAAGGTAATGTACTTGCTAAGATTGAAGCTCGTAACCCAAGCTTCAGTGTTAAATGCCGTATCGGTTCAAACATGATCTGGGAAGCAGAAAAAGCAGGCACTCTTAAACCAGGTATTGAGCTTGTTGAGCCTACCAGTGGTAATACCGGTGTTGCTCTTGCATTCGTAGCAGCCGCTCGCGGTTACAAACTTACGCTAACGATGCCTGAGTCAATGAGCCTAGAGCGTCGTAAACTACTTAAAGCATTAGGTGCAAACCTAATCCTGACTGAAGCACCAAAAGGCATGAACGGCGCAATTGCTAAGGCAGAAGAAATTGTCGCTTCAGATCCAGAAAAGTACTTGCTACTTCAGCAATTCAACAACCCAGCGAACCCACAAATTCACGAGAAGACAACTGGCCCTGAAATTTGGGAAGCAACAGACGGTGAGATCGATGTATTTGTAGCGGGCGTAGGTACAGGCGGTACGCTTACTGGTACAAGTCGTTACATTAAAGGTGAGAAAGGCAAAGCGATCACTTCTGTAGCGGTTGAACCGGCAGAATCTCCAGTGATTGCACAAGCGCTTGCTGGCGAAGAAATCAAACCAGCTCCGCACAAAATCCAAGGTATTGGTGCAGGTTTTATCCCCGGCAACCTAGATTTAGACCTAATTGACCGTGTAGAGCCAGTAACTTCTGAAGAAGCGATTGAGATGGCTCAACGTCTAATGAAAGAGGAAGGTATCCTCGCAGGAATCTCATCTGGCGCAGCAGTAGTTGCGGCAAACAGAATTGCGGAACTACCTGAATTTGCAGGAAAAACCATCGTAACTGTGTTACCAAGCTCAGGTGAACGTTACCTAAGTACTGCCCTATTTGCCGACGTCTTTACGGAAAAAGAGAACCAACAATAATATGTAGTCAAATCAATTTTTCGTCCAAAAAAGCCCCGTTTAGGGGCTTTTTTGTTGATCCTTGCCCCACCTTTGGTAATATCGGGTCTGTTTTATTTTTCGCTTCAAAATAAAAGAAGCAATAAACAAATTCTTAAAGTCATGAGTACTCAATAAAAGACGACCATGGCTGGATAAAATTTTATAATCAGTCTAAGTTCTAACACGAACATGCCGTACTAGGCTCTAGCGCATTTGGGCTAAAGCAGTTAAGCTAAACTGGTTACAAACTTACAAAAAATAAATTAATTGGGGTATATCAAATGTACGAGAAGCAAGTAGAAATCACAGCAGAAAATGGCCTTCACACTCGTCCAGCTGCACAGTTCGTTAAAGAAGCAAAATCTTTCGATGCTGACATTACAGTGACTTCTAACGGCAAAAGCGCTAGCGCGAAAAGCCTGTTCAAGCTACAAACTTTAGGCCTAGTAAAAGGTACTAACGTTACTATTTCAGCTGAAGGCCCTCAAGCTCAGCAAGCAGTAGACCACCTAGTTGCTCTTATGGATCAACTACACTAATACGGTCTCCTTCTTTCCAAGCCATTTTGCATAGCAAAGTGGCTTTGTTCGAAATAGATAGCAATAAGCGCGACACTAGTCGACGACTTAAAGTCACACATTCTCCCGTTTACAGTTGAACAACTAAGGTAAGGCTATGATTTCAGGCATCCTAGCATCTCCTGGTATTGCTTTCGGTAAAGCACTACTACTTCAAGAAGATGACATTGTCCTAAACACTCAATCTATCTCAGACGATCAAGTTGAAGCAGAAGTTCAGCGTTTTTTTGACGCTCGTAACAAATCTTCTCAACAACTTGAAGTTGTAAAGCAAAAAGCACTTGAAACTTTTGGCGAAGAAAAAGAAGCAATCTTTGAAGGCCATATCATGCTGCTTGAAGATGAAGAGCTAGAAGAAGAGATTTTAGCACTCATCAAGAAAGACAAAATGCACGCAGACAACGCGATCTACACAGTGATCGAAGAGCAAGCTGTTGCACTAGAGTCACTTGATGATGAGTACCTAAAAGAACGTGCGACTGATATCCGTGATATCGGTACTCGCTTCGTTAAAAATGCACTAGGCATCAACATTGTTTCTATAGCAGATATCAATGAAGAAGTTATCCTAGTTGCTTACGACCTAACGCCATCTGAAACAGCACAAATCAACCTAGACTACGTTCTTGGTTTTGCTTGTGACATCGGCGGTCGTACATCTCATACTTCAATCATGGCACGTTCACTTGAGCTTCCTGCTATCGTTGGTACTAACGATATCACTAAGCAAGTTAAGAACGGCGACATGCTTGTGCTAGACGCGATGAACAACAAGGTCATCATCAATCCTTCTGATGCTGAATTAGCAGAAGCTAAGAAAATCAAATCTGATTTTGAAGCAGAAGCGACTGAGCTAGCAAAACTTAAAGACCTACCAGCTATCACTCTTGATGATCATCAAGTAGAAGTTTGCGGTAACATCGGTACAGTTAAAGACTGTGACGGTATTCTGCGTAACGGTGGCGAAGGTGTTGGTCTGTACCGTACTGAATTCCTATTTATGGACCGTGACGCACTTCCTACTGAAGAAGAGCAATACATTGCTTACAAAGAAGTAGCGGAAGCAATGCACGGCGAGTCAGTGATTATCCGTACTATGGATATCGGTGGCGATAAAGATCTACCATATATGGATCTTCCACAAGAGATGAACCCGTTCCTAGGCTGGCGTGCAGTACGTATCAGCTTGGATCGTCGTGAAATCCTACGTGACCAACTACGTGGCATCCTACGTGCTTCTGCACACGGTAATCTACGTATCATGTTCCCAATGATCATTTCTGTTGAAGAGATCCGTGAACTGAAAAAAGCAATCGAAGAGTACAAAGTTGAACTTCGCGCTGAAGGCCTAGCTTTCGATGAAGAAATCGAAATCGGCGTAATGGTTGAGACTCCAGCTGCTGCTGCAATCGCACACCATTTAGCGAAAGAAGTGTCTTTCTTCTCTATCGGTACTAACGATCTAACGCAATACACTCTTGCAGTAGACCGTGGTAACGAAATGATTTCTCACCTATACAACCCACTATCTCCTGCTGTACTTACAGTAATCAAGCAAGTGATCGACGCATCACACGCTGAAGGTAAGTGGACTGGTATGTGTGGTGAGCTTGCTGGTGATGAGCGTGCAACGCTACTTCTTCTTGGTATGGGTTTAGATGAGTTCTCTATGAGCGGTATCTCTATCCCTAAAGTTAAGAAAGTAATCCGTAACTCTAACTTCGCAGAAGTTAAAGCGATGGCTGACGAAGCACTATCTCTACCTACAGCTGCTGAAATTGAAGCTTGCGTAGAAAAATTCATCGCTGAGAAAACTCAGTAATCGCCAAGAGCTTAATAAGATTGGACGGCTAAAAATAGTCGTCTAATTTGTTAGATTGGTATAGTATATTCTACAGAATAAAACTAAACGTTAGGAGCATGACACAATGGGTCTGTTTGACAAACTGAAAAAGCTTGTATCTGATGACAGCGCTGATGCTGGTGCAATCGAAATCATCGCACCTCTTTCTGGTGAAATCGTAAACATCGAAGATGTGCCAGATGTAGTTTTCGCTGAAAAAATCGTTGGTGACGGCATCGCTATCAAACCAGCTGGCGACAAAATGGTAGCTCCAGTTAACGGTACTATCGGTAAGATCTTCGAAACTAACCACGCGTTCTCTATTGAGTCTGACGACGGTGTTGAGCTTTTCGTTCACTTCGGTATCGATACTGTAGAACTTAAAGGCGAAGGCTTCACTCGTGTAGCTGAAGAAGGTCAATCTGTTAAAGCTGGTGACACTATCATCACTTTCGATCTAGCGCTTCTTGAAGAGAAAGCTAAATCAACGCTTACTCCAGTTGTTATCTCTAACATGGACGAAATCAAGGAGCTGAACAAGCTTTCTGGTTCTGTAACTGTTGGCGAAACTCCAGTTCTTAAAGTAACTAAGTAATTTCGATTACTTATCTGCTTTAATTAAAACGCTACCTAAGGGTGGCGTTTTTTGTGCCTGCTATATTTGTCTAGTTCCTTAAATCACAGTACTGACAGTCCGACTAAAAGCCCTTATCAACAAGCCCTCTGTAAGCTACAACACCTCCCCCTTAGATATCACTAACTCCCCCTACTTTCCTATTAAACAGAGTTAAACGCTATGCTCATCCACCTCCATCCTTCCCTACTACCAACTCAGTACTTTTCTCAGCACACCTTTCGATAAAGGACAGGCAATAAAAAACCCAGCCGAAGCTGGGTCTGTTTAGCGCTCATCTCTCACCACGAGCTAATTTGTGGAAGCCTGACGTTAACGTTTATAATCAACTGCGCTTATGATCAACAGCGCTTATAACCAACGTGGCAACGTGGCCTTTCAATCGATTAACCTAGTAGGCTAAGTGCCGAGTTCGGTGCTTGCTTCGCTTGAGCAAGAATCGAGCTTGAAGCTTGAGAAAGGATCTGAGACTTAGTCATCTGAGTCGTTTCTTTCGCGAAATCGGTATCTTTAATACGGCTCTTAGATGCGTTAACGTTCTCGTTAATGTTGTCTAAGTTGCTGATAGCGTGGTCGAAACGGTTTTGGAAAGCACCCAGTTCAGCACGGTGGCTGTCTACGTACTTAAGTGCTGCATCGATGACTGCTACAGACTCTTGTGCGCCGCCAACTGATGTTACGTCGATAGTATCAACCGTTACATCTTTGCCAGGTTGCATGCCTAGTTCACCAGCAAGGCTGCCAGAGAATGCCACTTCGCCTTCAACTTTGTTGTTGCCAGTAAACATTTGCAGCTTACCGTCTTCAGTTACAGACGCTTTCACAGAGTCTTGCTGACCGTTGATGTACGTTGCTAGCTCTTCGATGTCATCGCCCGCTTTCGCAGACACATCGATTTCTTGTGCTTGGCCGAAGTTATCAGTGAACGACATTTTTAGGTCGTTTGCGCCAGCTTGAACGTTCCAGTCTTTGTCTTTCGCGTTCTCAGTTTGGTAGCTCTTACCACCCATCTGAGCGTTATCAGAGCGCATGTCTTTCAGTTGAAGCATTACCGCTTCACCGTTATCCGCACCGATTTGGAATGATTTAGTACCGTGAGTAC
This sequence comes from Vibrio sp. L3-7, assembly GCF_963898195.1. Classification (NCBI taxonomy): domain Bacteria; kingdom Pseudomonadati; phylum Pseudomonadota; class Gammaproteobacteria; order Vibrionales; family Vibrionaceae; genus Vibrio; species Vibrio sp. L3-7. Next base: position 27,513 of record NZ_CAWQUW010000073.1, read on the forward strand.
CGTTAAGCAGTTTGTTACCACCAAAAGACGTGGTTTCTGCGATACGGTTAAGCTCATCGTTAAGTGCTGTTACTTCTTCTTGAATCGCTACACGCTCAGATTTTGAGTTTGAGCCGTTTGAAGATTGTAGAGACAAATCACGCATACGTTGCAGAATGTTCGTTGTCTCGTTCATTGCACCTTCAGCTGTTTGTGCAATAGAGATACCGTCGTTCGCGTTACGTACAGCAACATCAAGGCCACGGCTCTGAACGTTCAAACGGTTCGAGATTTGTAGGCCCGCAGCGTCATCTTTTGCGCTGTTGATTTTAGAGCCTGAAGCTAGACGCTCCATTGATGTTTGTTGAGCGCTGTTTGCATTGTTTAGGTAACGTTGCGCTGTCATCGCTGATACGTTTGTATTTACATTCACTGCCATGGTGGCTTCTCCAATTGATTTTCCGATATAGCGGTTTCCGACGTCTCGGAAAACCAAGTAGTTATCTCTAAGTTACTTTTAATAACGGCGCGAATGCTGAAACCTTTAGAAAAAAAACAACAAAATTAAAGAAATAGCGATAAACGAGAAGAAAGCGTGACTGGCAGTAAAATTATCAAAAAAAGATGAGAAAAAGGCTAAAGTCGCAAAGAAGTTGGCCGAATGGAAAGTTGTATTTTTATTAACCAAAGGGCTTTAGTTAAGCTGAAATACCTTTATAAGATTCGAAATGATTTATTAACCTAACAAGGTTAAGGCAAGATTCGGCGCTTGTTTGGCTTGAGCCAGTATTGTGGTGCTCACTTGCTGCAATATTTGCTGCTTGAGCATTTGAGTGGTCTCTTTGGCGTAATCGGTATCTTTGATTCGGCTGTTGGATGTCGCCAAGTTCTCATGAACGTTTTCAAGATTGTTTATTGCATGGTCAAAACGGTTTTGCATTGCGCCGAGTTCGGAACGATGACTGTCCACATACTTCATCGCTGTATCCAAAATAGAGACAGCACGCTGCGCGCCACCCGCATCAGTCACATTGATGTCATCGACTGATTCGTAAGAACCCGCCGACATCGAAAGCTCACTGGCTAACGAACCTGAGAAAGAGATCGTGCCCGCCGTGTCTTCGCCAGACATATAGATCTGAAGCTGACCTTCATCATTAACTGAAGCTGAGACCAGGTCCGTTTGACCATTAATGTAAGTCGCTAACTCTTCAATATCATCACCCGATTTCGCGTTGATAGTGATCTCTTGTGGCTGACCAAAACGATCAGTAAACGACATTGTCATATCATTCTGGTTAGACTTCACTTCCCATGAGTCACTTGCCATGCCGTTGGCAACATAGCTAAAACCACCCATGTTGATGTCGTCAGTACGCATGCTTTTTAAGCCGATCTGCACCGCTTCACCAGAGCTACCACCGATTTGAAATGATGAACTACCAAAGCTACCGTTAAGGAGCTTTTTCCCACCAAATGATGTGGTTTCTGCAATTCGATTCAACTCGTCATTTAAAGCGGTCACTTCTTCTTGAATAGCGGTTCTTTCCGATTGGCTATTCGAACCATTACTCGCCTGTAGTGACAAATCTCGCATGCGTTGCATGATATTAGTGGTTTCATTCATCGCCCCTTCTGCAGTCTGCATAATAGAGATGCCATCGTTAGCATTTCGAACGGCGACATCAATACCACTCATCTGTGCTTCTAATCGATTCGAGATTTGTAAGCCGGCAGCATCGCCTTTTGCACTATTAATACGACTCCCTGAAGCTAGGCGCTCCAAAGATTGGTTCAGCATGTTATTGGCATTAGAAAGATTCCTCTGAGCCACTAACGCTGAGACATTTGTATTAACAGTTATAGCCATAGACCTTCACTTACAAAAAGATGAATAAAACTCACGATTGCTCTTATATCGACCAGTACATATAAAGCTTTAATAAAAAAGGAGCCCTGAGGCTCCCTTTGTTGACTATCTTTAAGACGATTTACTTAATCGTTAATACACTCAACATGTCAGTTGAGGGCGCAAAGTAGTAAGCGCCAGTTACTGCTTTAGTAAAGCGAAGCAGTTGGTCTGTTTTACCATCTGTTGCGCCGTACATGCTCTCTAACATCGCATCAAAGTTATGACGAACATTACAGTAAGCAATGAACAATAAGCCGTGATCGCCTGTCGCTGTGCCGTAAGGTAGGCTGTGACGAACAATCTTAAGGCCCTTGCCTTCTTCTTTGATATCAACACGGCCTACGTGAGACGCAGCAGGAACATCATCAAGTTCAATTGAATCAGGCTTAGTTCGACCAATCACTTTCTCTTGTGCCGACACATTCAATCGATTCCAAGCTGGCAGGTTGTGCACAAAACGCTGCACCATCACATAACTACCACCAGCAAACTCACCCTCAGGAACAATCGCTACTTCGGCGCGTTGTGCATCTTTCGGGTTCTCAGTGCCATCTACGAAGTCCGTGATGTCACGAGAGTCTAGGAAGCGGTAACCGTAGGTTTCATCAACCACTTCAACATCAGCTGCCACTTCAGATAGCAATTTACGCAGAATAAAGAAGTGTAGATCATGTCGGTTTGAATGACAGTGAATCAGAACATCAGACAATGTGCTAGGTGCCGTAACATCACCTTCACCAAGCGCAGGGAAATCAATTAGGTCAGACGGGGCTGCTTGCTCAAACTTATCCCAAAATGCCTTTGAAAACGCAACCGATGACGTTAAGTTCGCATCGGGTTGAGTTTGGTTTAGCTCATCGATTAGGTTCGGAAGCTTTTGAAGTTCAGCTAAGACGTTTGCAGCGTTAGCATTTACTTTTAGTTGAACATAAAGAGCGAAAGGCCCAGCTTCTGGCAAAATAGCGCTTTGAATTTGAGACTGCTCATTTGAGATGTTAAGCATAGATTAATCCTTTCATTTTTAAGCATCTAAGTATAATTGTGAACGGGATAAATGTTTTGATGAGAATCAGTCTTCGTGCTCGACCACTTTAAAGCAATCTTTAGCGGTATGACTATTGGTTAGGTAAAGTGCTAACCATAGGAGCAACAATAAAGTTACCCCATTCGACCAACGAAACCATCCGTTGTCCAAATAGATCAAATACAGTGTATGAGTTCCTTGTGCCAAGATGGCTGTCATGGTGACCCAGCGCCCCCAAGACACGACTTTATTCAGACGTTTTCTATCTGGAGATCTTAGTCCAAACAACCACATAACAAGTAGACTAGGAATGCTCAATGCAATCCCAACATAGAACATGTAATGATCTGGATAAATAATTTCGAGGATATCGGTTCCCGACTCTCTGCTCGCTCCAGCAACAATGAAAACGACCAGAGCTTTCGCCAAAAATAACCAACCCAACCATAATAAGATTGGGGCTTTCAAAAAACCGTTCTTATCGTATTGTTCTATGGAGTACCGCACAAATCTCACTTTAACTTATCTTCAAACCAACACTTTAACGCAAATCATTCATACTTAACTAGGTTTGCGTTATCTTATTAGCTAATCCGTTTTAATTATCGAACTCAACATGAAAAAGAAAACTAATACGCCGTCTGTTGAATCTCAACAAGAAGCACTGAAGGTAGCCAAAGCGACTCAAAAGCCAGCTCAAACCAAAGAACAAACTAAGCTGATCGCTCAAGGTATCGAAAAGGGCATCGCTCTCTATAAAAAACAACAAAAAGAACGCAGTCGCCAAGCAGACAAAGCTAAGAAGCGTGTGCAGAAAGATAAACTGACTCAACAAGTTACCCAAGACCAAGATCATGATGTCTTGCCAACTGTTGAGCCATCATCAAATCACTCGAATAAATTACCGTGGTTGCTATTGATTGCAAGTTGGGTGGGCTTCGCAATTTATTTGATGAGATAGCAGGATAAACGTATGAAAAAGGAATTGGTTGCTTTGGCTATGAGTGGGTCTCTTTTGGGATGCACTACGCCGACTTCAGCCCCTCACAATGAAGCGGACAAAGTGCAGATGGATTTCCACGGCCTTATCAATATTGATCAGTGCGAGTATAAAGGGGAAGTCACGGGCAGCGAAGGCCACTGGTATAGTTACCTATTTTACCCGAACGACACCCTGATTCAGGGCGCCATGAATGAACTCAAATCGAATACGATTGAACTAGGCGCAGATACGGTGATATTTACACTTCCCCAAGACTTTAGCACTTCTGTCACTATGCTTGGCACAGCCTATCAGTGTGAGTAAGCAGATAAACAAATAAGCAAATAAACAGGTAAGTAAATTGGCATATCTGCATGCTCTGATTTTACGACGCCCAAAAGAAAGCCAGCTTTCGCTGGCTTATGCACTAAATCCAAGGCTTGTTGCTATATCGCCTTTACGTTCGATAACCCATTGACTATCAAATGGCCCCCAGTCGGATAACTGGTAATAACCATCATTATGACGTCGCCCATCTTGAACAAACATAAGTTCGATACCGATCCCCGGTAACGCCTTGAGTACATCTTGAATCGTACGACGAGGCCAACCCGTTTTTTCGATGAGTTTAGGCACATTTGGCCTATCAAGGCTTTCCACTAACAATGCTAAATATAGCCGCCTTGCAAAAACAGGACTCAACTCCATTGACACCTCCTATATATGTGCAGCTCAATTATTTCTTTTTTCGCTGACAACATGTTGAGGCTGATCAATAAGTCTCCAATAGTGACATTTTCTTACTGTTTTTTTTCACTCTATGAAATATTCCTCACTCTATTTTGTCTGAGTTGCTGCTTCCTGATAGGATTCAACTCATAACAATGAAATAAAATCACCCAAAGGAAGAATAATGACTATCACTATGTTCGGTATCCCAAACTGCGACACCATCAAAAAAGCGAAGAAATGGTTGGAAGCGGAAGGCATCGAGTTTGAATTCCACGACTATCGTAAACAAGGCATCAATGAAGAGTTGGTTACTGCCTTCTGTTCAGAGCTTGGTTGGGAACTTGTGCTAAACAAACGTGGTACGACTTATCGCCAACTTTCTCAAGAACAAAAAGATACGCTAACGGAAGAAAAAGCCATGACTTTACTGATTGAACAGCCAGCAATGATTAAGCGCCCTATCTTGAAAGTCGATGGCAAGCTTCATATTGGCTTCAAAGCCGACCAATACGCCGCTATTTTTGCTTAAATCGCGGCTTTGAGTAAAAGGGGATATTTACATAAATCGCCGTATTTACTTAGATCACGCATATTTAACTAAATAAACAGATATCAAGGCGTTGAACCTTCTCAATGCAGCGCCTGACAATTATTGACTAGACGTTTTATTAAACAAGGAATTCAAGGATGACAGATAGCCCAACTTTGGCTCTGGCAAAAGACCTCATTAGCCGCCAATCAGTAACACCTGAAGATGCCGGCTGCCAAGACCTGATGATTGAACGCTTAAAAGCACTCGGCTTTGAAATCGAAGTGATGGTATTTGAAGATACAACTAACTTTTGGGCTCGTCGTGGTACAGAAGCTCCTTTGTTTGCTTTTGCTGGACACACTGACGTCGTGCCAGCAGGCCCTGTTGAGCTTTGGGATACCAAGCCATTCGAACCGACGATCGTCGATGGTTTCTTACACGGGCGCGGCGCAGCAGACATGAAAGGTTCTCTGGCTTCAATGGTTGTTGCTGTTGAACAGTTCATTGCAAAACACCCTGACCACACAGGCTCGATTGGTTTCCTTATTACTTCTGATGAAGAAGGCCCTTTCATCAACGGTACAGTACGTGTTGTTGAAGCATTGATGGCTCGTGGTGAGAACATCGACATGTGTATTGTTGGTGAACCATCAAGCACTGAGTATGTGGGTGATGTTGTGAAGAACGGCCGTCGTGGTTCTATCACTGGCGATCTAACGATTAAAGGCACACAAGGCCACGTTGCTTACCCTCATCTAGCAAACAACCCAATTCATAGCTCTCTGCTTGCAATCAATGAGTTGGCAACGACTGAGTGGGATAAAGGTAATGACTACTTCCCGCCAACGAGCTTCCAGATCCCAAATGTAAGTGCAGGAACCGGAGCTTCGAATGTAATTCCTGGTGAGTTTAATGTTCAATTTAACCTGCGTTTTAGCACAGAACTAAATAACGATATTATCGTTGAACGAATCACAGCAATACTCGACAAGTACGATTTCGAATATGACCTAAAATGGACATTCAATGGCGACCCGTTCTTAACAGACGCAGGCTCACTGCTTGATGCTATTGTTGATGCCGTTGGTCACGTTAACGACGTAAAACCAGCCTTACTGACCACAGGTGGTACATCTGACGGACGCTTTATTGCACGCATGAAAGGACAAGTCGTCGAACTCGGCCCTGTGAATGCAACCATTCACAAGGTTAACGAATGCGTGAAAGTGGCTGACTTAGAGAAGCTAACCGACATGTATGAGAGAACATTAGTGAACCTGTTCGCTAAATAGTTCTTTCATCAGCGATTCATAGCATCTAATTATTGAGAGACGCGTTATGACACCAGAGCAGCTTACCGGACAATCCGATTCTCATCTGGAACCTAGCCTCATAGGTACCAAGACATTTCTGGTTCACAGTGATGTTAAAGATGACCTAAACAGTTTGATTGAAGCTGCTCAAGTCGCTGGGTTTAAAATGGAGGTTGCCAGTGGCTTTCGCGACTATGAAAGGCAATCTCTGATTTGGAACCGTAAGTTTTCTGGTGAAGCACCGATATTAGACTCAGAAAGCCAGCCACTTGATGCTTCAAGACTCAGTGAACATCAAAAGTTGTCGGCTATCTTAAGGTGGTCTGCGCTTCCTGGGGCGAGTCGTCACCATTGGGGTTGTGACTTTGATGTCTTTGCTCGTAATCACTTACCTGAAGGCACACAGCTTCAATTAGAACCATGGGAATACCTTACTGGCCACCAGCAGGCGTTTTACCAATGGCTATCTGTTCATGCTTCGCAATTTGGGTTCTTCTTTCCGTACAGCCAAGACCTTGGTGGTGTTGCAATAGAACCGTGGCATATTAGCCACCGTAAAGTTTCACAGTCGTGTTTATCACAGTTATCTCCCACTTTACTTGGCAAGCAACTGCAATCTAAGCCAATATTAGGGTATGAGATTATTGTGGAGCAGCTAGACGAGATCTACGCGCGCTTCGTAGCGAATATCAGTCATTAGGAGCGCTTATGTTGGAGTGGCTTACAAACCCTTGGGTTATCATCATCATAGTGGTTAGCGTTGTGGTGGGTAACATTGCCGCTCTTAAACAAACCGCGAATATGGATCTGACAGGTCGTAACAAAACAGAGAAAGACTTAGACAAGCTCAATCAATTGGATAAACAGAACCAAGAGAAAGCTCAAAAAGATGAGTCTACGGACAACAAAGACGCTTAATTTTGTAGCTCTAAGGAGTCAATCTAATTTGCTAATAATCCGCTGATGACTAATCAACGAATACAAAAAAGAGGACACAATGTGTCCTCTTTTTTATTGGCTTTAGCTAACCACAGGGCTGATATGACTTACTCTGTGGTTTTTCAGCTATGCTCACTCAGTTTTACTTACTCTGCATCAGCTTCTTTGTCATCTTTGGTTTGGTCAGCAACATGTGCCAATACCGGTACCATAGACTTAAGTAACGCTTCTTCTACTGGTTTACCTGATGCATCCGTTACGTTAATTGACGTACGGTTGCCAAGGTCACCAAACAAGAAGGTGTAAGTACCTGGAGCCAAATCAATGGGTTGTAGGCCAATTGTTTCCCAGAATTCATCATCTGGCGCTGCATACTTAGCTTTTACAGTACCTTGAGACTGGTTACGCTCTTCAAGCTCAAAGCCCATCGTCGGTAGCAAGGTAGGCAAACGCTGCCACAATACATTGTATGGAGTACGAGCAATGATCACAGGGAAGCCACTGCGATCCGCACCCATTGAAATTGGAATGCGTTTCACCAATTCTTGCGCTTTCAACGCCGCTTCAGCACGAAGGTTCTCATCGTACTTGGCCATGACTAAGTTAGTTAAGAACGCGTTGTAACGCTCTTTATTGGTTGCCGATACAGGTTTCTCTTCAGAACCTTCACGCCAATCAATAAGGTTAATTTTGAAACCATGGCGGTTGTTCGCTTGGAAACGAGAGAGAGAATAACGGCTGCCAATCTCTACTTCTTCGTCTTCAGAAACCCAAGTAACCCAGTCGGTCTCAATATCATTCTCTGATTGCTCACGAATGCCAATACCACGCTGAGCCAACATATCTACAGCAGTTTGCCACACTCGATCGGCTTCTTCTGCACGAAGGAGCCACAGAGTCACTTCACCATTTTGACGCTCAGCACGAGCCCCAGGGATCAGTTCAAGCACCTGTTGAGGTGGACGAATATCCACCTCACGACCTGTACCACCGCTAAACTCACCACTTGGGATATCAAAGTTTGGGTAAAACTGAGGTTGAGCATCTTCAGGCAATTGCCATTGTGAAAACTCAGGTGTTTCTAAGTATTCGAAATCATCTTTGGCTTGGCGACGTTGAGTCGGGCTGCCAGAACATGCTGTAAGAACGAAAACAGCCAGTGATCCAATCACTAGCTGGTGAGAATACTTCATTTACACTCCTAAATGCCGAAGGTTCGCTTCGGCATCACTTCATACGTTTTTAGTAAATGCACGCTTCAGTCATTGCTTGAGCAACAACAGGTCGAGCTGGTTCTGACAATTCAGTCAGCGGTAGACGTAAGCCACCTTCAGCAATCAGACCCATTTTGTGAACCGCCCACTTTACGGGAATAGGGTTAGACTCAACGAACAAGTTCTTATGTAGAGGCATCAAGCGCTCATTGATCGCTTCAGCTTCTTCAAACTTACCTTCTTTCGCTAGCTTAAACATGGTCGCCATATCAGCAGCTGCAACATTGTTCGTTACAGATATCACACCATCGCCACCACGCTTAACAAATTCTAGGCCTGTTAAGTCATCACCACTTAGTAAGATAAAATCTTCGCCACAAAGTTCACGGTGAATTGCAATTCTGTCGAGATCACCCGTCGCATCTTTCAGTGCAACGATGTTTTCAATCTTAGCAAGGCGAGCAACTGTTTCTGGTAACAAGTCAACAGCAGTACGACCCGGTACATTATATAGAATCTGTGGAACGTCGCTTACTTCAGCAATTGCTTTGTAGTGTTGGTACAAACCTTCTTGAGTCGGCTTGTTGTAGTAAGGCGTTACGCTCAAGCAACCAGCAATACCAGAACCATTTAATAAACGGCTGAATAACACTGACTCGTGAGTTGCGTTCGCGCCAGTACCTGCGATTACAGGGATACGACCATCTGCAAATTCAACGATCTTATTGACGACTTTGACATGCTCTTCAATAGTGAGTGTTGAAGACTCACCAGTTGTGCCAACCGCAACCAGACCATCACTACCTGCAGCAACATGGTACTCAACTAGCTTTTTAAGGCTGTCGAAATCCACTTCACCATCTGTATTAAATGGCGTAACTAGCGCAACGATACTTCCTGAAAACATGTCTATCTCCCTTAATTTATTCTTTTTGCATGTTACTGTAAGCCAATCAATAAACACAAGACATTAAAGTGGCTTACTGGCAACATCTGCATTAAATATTGTCGTATGTTTGAGGTAAAACGACTTATAACAGCGTTCGACCTAAAATTTGGGTAACCTGCGTTCAATCTAGCGGATACCGCATTGCTAGATGTCAGTAGCAAGTAAGCTGTGCCCTATCTTCAATTTCTTGTTTTTCACGCTCTAGATATTCCTATCATTTACGGCGCATTAGAAGCGAAGCGCCTCATAAAAAGCCCCGTTCACACGCTTATTCCTCGTGTTAACTGTGCTAACATGCATGCATCAATGGAATATATAGAGACGTGATTTTATGACTCAACATCTAGTAATCACAGCTGTGGGCACTGATCGCCCAGGTGTTTGTAACCAAGTGGTACATTTAGTCACCCAATCAGGCTGTAACATTATTGATAGCCGTATCGCCCTATTTGGCGAAGAATTTACGCTTATCATGCTGCTGTCTGGAAAGGCAAACAACATCACCCGCGTTGAAACAACTCTGCCCTTGCTTGGCCAAGAGCACGACTTGATTACAATAATGAAGCGAACCTCAACTCATGATGTTATTGAGAACTCCTACACTGCAGAGGTATTCGTTGAGTCAGACGATAAAATCGGCCTTACCGAACAGTTCACTCAGTTCTTTGCCGACCGTAACATCGGCCTCAACTCACTGAGCGCACAAACCATCAATAAGTCCAAGGTTCAGCTCGATAACGACCAATTCCATATCTCTATTACCGCTTCTGTGCAATCAGAATGTAACTTGATGCAGCTACAAGAAGAATTCAATTCGCTGTGTCAGAGCCTATCAGTCCAAGGCTCGCTCAATTTTATTAAAAACAGTCTTTAAAAAGGAAATGTCATGAATACGCTGACAGCTGGTGTTCCAGCACCTGCTTTTTCTCTTCCCGATCAAGATGGCAATATCGTATCTCTTGGTGACTTCAAAGGTAAAAAGGTACTTTTCTACTTTTACCCAAAAGCAATGACCCCTGGTTGTATTGTACAAGCTGAAGGCCTGCGTGATACCAAGGCACAACTTGACGATCTTAACGTTGTCGTTTTGGGTGTCAGCATCGACCCAGTTAAACGCCTACCTAACTTCATTGAGAAAAAATCTCTAAACTTCACACTGCTATCTGATGAAGACCACAGCGTTGCTGAACAGTTTGGGGTTTGGGGTGAGAAAAAATTCATGGGCAAAGTCTATGACGGTCTACACCGTATTAGCTTCCTGATCGACGAAGAAGGTCAAATTGAACACGTTTTCAACAAGTTCAAGACTAAAACTCACCACGAAGTGGTTCTAGATTACTTTAATCAAGACGCTTAATATCGATGTTGGTGAGTTAATTGTTTAAATTCACGACTAATTAAAACAAATGCAAAAGGCCGAATATCATGGATATTCGGCCTTTTTGTTACTTATTCAAATTGATAGCGAGTTCAATTGCTATTGGTGTGCAAGCCTACGATTCGTGTTTCATGGCTACGATTGATGTTCGAGGTCATCGTCTAGTGCGTGGCTTGGCAAAGCATTCCAAACCGCTTTCACTAAGGTCGCAAGTGGGATGGCAAAGAATACGCCCCAGAATCCCCACAATCCACCAAAGACTAATACCGCAACAATAATTGCGACAGGATGAAGGTTCACCGCTTCAGAGAACAGAACAGGCACTAACACGTTGCCATCTAGCGCTTGAATTATGCCGTATGAAACTAGTAGCCAGTAGAATTGAGGCTCAAGCCCCCATTGGAACAAGCCCACAATGGCGACAGGTACAGTCACCGCCGCAGCACCGATATACGGGATCAACACCGAGAAACCAACCGCTACAGCCAGCAATGCAGAATAACGTAAATCCAGAATCGCGAAGGTCACGTAGCTGACGCCACCGACGATTAGAATCTCTAACACTTTACCGCGAATGTAGTTAGAGATTTGTTGGTTCATCTCAACCCAAACCTTAGTCGCTAAACGTCGGTTCTTTGGTAGTACGCCACTCGCCATGTTGATCATCTCTTCTTTATCTTTCAGTAAGAAGAAGATCAGCAGAGGTACAAGAATCAGATAAACCGCAAGCGTAGCCAAACTCACTAATGAAGCTAAAGAACCTTTAACAACACTTTCACCAAAGCCTAAAGCTTTGTTTTTCGCGTTCGACATCACCGATTCAACAATCTGTAGATTAGCTAATTCTGGGTAACGATCTGGAATCGTCGCAATGAATTTTTGCAAACTCCCGTACATACTCGGAATGTCATTAATAAGGTTACCCACTTGTTCCCAAATCGTTGGTACTAAACCAAACAACGCAAACAACATCAGGCTAAAGAACATCATGATAACCAACATCACCGAAGGCGTTCTTGGCACACCAAGTCGTTGAAGTTGGGTAACGGGCCACTCTAATAAATACGCCAATACAATCGCAACCAAGAGTGGCGCAATTAAATGACCGAAGAAATAGATCGTAATAAAGCCGAAGAGAATGATGGCAACCAAACTGACAGCATCGGGATCAGAGAAACGTCGTTTATACCAACGATTGACCATTTCAAGCATCTGACTGCAATTCCTTTTTAGTGACGAGGAGGTGATAATAACTAGAACAAGCATCTATAACGACGACGTAAGCTTGCTTAGACAAAAAACTAACAATATCTTCCATCGAGCTGTGGTCAGAGACATAAATTGACAATGATTGCCCTACTTCTAACTTTACACTGTGACGCTTGGCTAATAATAATGCCATTGGACATCGCTCTTGGCGTAAATCTAGAATATTAGGTGTCATTCTGGAGCTCGATGCTTATTATAAGGGTCGTATTGTAATCTGTTTTTCAAAACGCGCCATCATTCATTCATCTTCCTTTATGATAGCGCACGTACTTGGCAAAGGTTAAATCAGATAAAGAACCAATTTGCATTGCACTTGTCTTACTGTCAGAAGAAACGGAGTATTACTGACTAATATGTTTAAACGCGCTCGTTCAATTGCTTGCTTATGCATCGCAGCTACATTAAGTACCCCAACCTTGGCAAACACCAATGGTTTGGAGCTACCGGATATCGGAACCGCTGCTGGCGGCACGCTCACTATCGACCAAGAACTTATCTATGGTGATGCCTATATGCGCATCATTAGAAGCAGCCAGCCCATCGTTAACGACCCTGTATTAAACCAGTATATTGATACACTTGGCCACCGCCTTGTGGCGAATGCCAACGACGTAAAGACCCCCTTTCAGTTCTTTATGATTCGAGACCGCAATATCAACGCCTTCGCTTTCTTTGGTGGTTATGTTGCGTTGCACTCAGGACTCTTCCTCCATGCACAATCTGAAAGTGAACTGGCTTCGGTATTAGCGCACGAAATCGCGCACGTTACGCAGCGTCACTTAGCGCGTAGTATGGAAGATCAAGCGCGTCGTTCTCCAGCGACCATCGCAGCGCTAGCAGCCTCTGTATTATTGGCTATTGCGGCACCTGAAGCCGGTATTGCAGCTCTAACTGCCACAACCGCAGGTAACATGCAGAGCCAGATCAACTACACCCGTAGCAATGAAAAAGAAGCGGATCGCTTTGGCATCAACACCCTCGCAAAGGCAGGATTTGATGTGAATGCCATGCCACGCTTCTTCGGTCGCCTAGCTGATGAATACCGTTATGCCAGCACACCACCACCAATGCTGCTCACTCACCCATTACCAGAAGATCGAATCACAGATTCACGTGCTCGTGCTCGTAGCTATCCGCCACTTAAACTGGCACCTTCGCTAGACTACCACCTAGCGAGAGCCCGCATTGTCGCGCGGTATGCCGGCATCAATAACGATGCTGCTCTCGACTGGTTTGCACGCCAACTAAAGAAAGTACCTAAAGCACTAGTACCATCACTAGAGTATGGCCAGGCGTTGGTTTACCTAGATTCCAAAAAACTGGATAAAGCAGAACCTATTCTGACCAAGCTCATCAATAGCGACCCGACCAATCTGTTTTATTTGGATGCGATTTCGGACCTGCACATTGAACAGAAACAACCTGAAATTGCGATTAAAGAACTAAAGTCTGCACTGAGTCGTCAACCAAATAACTCGGTACTGACCATCAACTACGCCAACGCACTGATTGAAAACGAAGATCTACAAGAAGCCGTTCGCGTGTTGCAACGTTACACACACGATAACCCGAACGACACCAATGGCTGGCACCTACTTTCAAAGGTAAATACTAGCCTTGGTAATAGCGACGAAGATCTTGCCGCTCGCGCAGAAATCTTGGCACTGCAAGCCAATTGGAACAAAGCTATCCAGTACTATACGCAAGCAAGCCAAATCGCAGAGCTAGGCAGCCTGAAACAAGCACGTTACGACGCACGAATTGATCAGTTAATGATTCAGCGCGAGCGTTTCTTGTCGCTGCAATAAACCTATTTGCTAGCAGTAACTCTGTCATTGAAATAAGAAAGAAAGCTCAACATTAAACAGTGGAAAAGCCACTCGGATGGCTTCAACTAAAAATTTAAATAAAAAATGATAATGAGGAAGAACCATGTCTGTCGTGATTTACCATAACCCACGCTGCTCAAAAAGCCGTCAAACCCTAGAACTACTTGAAGCAAACGGCGTACAGCCAGAGGTTATCAAGTACCTAGACACTCCACTCACTGTTGAGCAACTTAAAGTACTTTTCTCTCAACTAGGTTTTGACAGCGTTCGAGACATGATGCGCACCAAAGAAGCGGATTACAAAGACGCAAACCTTGGCGATGCATCGGTGACTGATGAGGATCTTTTCTCAGCAATGGCTACCAATCCAAAACTGTTTGAACGCCCAGTTGTTGTTGCTAACAACAAAGCAAAGGTTGGTCGTCCACCAGAGCAAGTATTAGAGATCCTGTAAGCCAATATGAGCATTAACATTCTTGTTCTCTACTACAGTCGCCACGGCAACACTCAGGCTCTAGCAAGACAAATTGCACGTGGGATAGAATCCATCCCTCACTGTGAAGCTATGCTAAGAACGGTGAACGACGTGTACACGGTAGAAGAACAGCCTGACTCGCGTTATCAACCAACCGATCCTATTGCGACGTTACAAGAACTTCGATGTTGCGATGGCTTAGCGCTAGGCAGCCCAGTTTGGTTTGGCAACATGGCTGGGCCTATGAAGCACTTTTGGGATAGCACTACATCACTGTGGATCAATGGTGATCTGATCGATAAGCCGGCTTGTGTATTTACCTCTTCTTCATCGCTGCATGGCGGCCAAGAAACCACACAGCAAAGCATGATGTTGCCACTGCTTCACCATGGCATGCTAGTGGTGGGAATCCCTTATTCCGAGCCGGCGCTGCATACCACTCAAACCGGTGGCACACCTTATGGTGCCAGCAGTACCGGAGAGAGTGCTTCATTAAGCAAAGAAGAAATTGAGTTGGCGCAAAACCTAGGTAAACGGCTAGCGCGCATCGCTATAAACCAGAAAGGAATCTCTCAATGATGTATATGCCAGAGAAGGCGATGTCTCCCAAAACTAAGCTGTTTCGCTACCTTGCATTGGCGGGCAACTTGTTGCTTTTACTGTGGGTGGTTGCTTGGCAGATGACGCTTTCACCGCACCCTCATCTGAGTAATGTAACACTTGCTATTGCTTGGGCTGTTCCTCTTTTATTGCCATTACCGGGGATTTTAGCGGGCAAACCCTATACGCATGCTTGGGCAAACTTCGTCTTAATGCTCTACTTCCTACACGCCTTAACTATCTTGTATGTAGACGGTGGCGAACGCCTTTTGGCGGCGGTAGAACTGCTACTAACAACACTAGGCTTCGCGGGCAATATCTTATTTACTCGCTTTCGAGCCAAAGAATTAGGCATCAAACTTAAGCGCCTTTCTGAAGTAGAAAAGACAGAGAAAGCTAAGTTCGAACAGTAACCTAGATTAAGTTGTCCTGTTCTAGTACCAATAGAAAAAGTGACAACAAACAAAAAGCCCTGCGAGATTACTCTAGCAGGGCTTTTTTCATAAATTCATTTCAATCGGTCATGTCAGAAGACAATCACTAGCGAACCCATTCGTATACTAAGCTTGGCTTAGCATGCACTGGTGCAGTAGCTGTTAGTTCTACAGCGTCAGATTCTTCTAGCGTTACGTCAGACGTGTTCGTTAGCTCAACATCCGCTTCAGTTGATAACTCGCTACCTTTGATGACTTGAACACTTGAGTCCGCTTCGTTAGCCGTCGCTTCTGCGTCATTGTTCACTGTCGTATCAGTAGCAGCTGCTGAATCATCGCCTACAGACATGGTGTTGTCTTGCGTTTCAAATTCAGGGCTCACTTCAGGTTCAATGTAAGACTCTTCAACCTTCGCTATTTGACGAATGCTTTCAACCTCTTGCTCAAACTCTTGTTGGGTCGACAATAAGTGAATTCGGAACGTAACTTCATTATTTTGAATCTTCAGAATATCTAAGCTTGCAACTGAATTTAGACGCTTAAGTGAATTCTCCAGTTTGAAGAAGTCCTGAGCGTTATTCAGGCTAATAAACTGCGTTAAAATAGACTCTGATGATTCACTAGCTACAGTGACAGCACTCTTACCTGCGTAGTAGTTACTGATTTGGTCAACTAACTTCTTAGAAGTCGTCGCGCTGTTACCCGATAAAGAACCACTTACTGGTGATGTTGGTGCACTCGTCAATTGACTTGGCTTTTGATCATACAAAGTCCAACGCAACCCTGAAGATTGAGCTTTTATCACCAATACGGCATCAACAGGGTAACGTTGACTCGCTTTGCTGATTGGCGTGACGAAGCTGCCCCACAAATCAGACGTCGCAATACCCGTAATATCGTCAAAATCCCCAACAGGTAATGTCAGTGGTAAACCTCGCTCTTTTGCATTCGCTTGTAAGCCAGAAGCCAACTGAGAGTTAGAGTGTTCCCATACTATATTCTTGTCGTAGTTATCCTCTTCTACCAGCCAAACAAGAATGTTTGAACGAGTATCAGGCCAGTACGGTAATTGTGCTTGGGTCAATAGAGAACGGATTTGAGCACC
Organism: Vibrio sp. L3-7; assembly: GCF_963898195.1. Taxonomy (NCBI): domain Bacteria; kingdom Pseudomonadati; phylum Pseudomonadota; class Gammaproteobacteria; order Vibrionales; family Vibrionaceae; genus Vibrio; species Vibrio sp. L3-7. Next base: position 44,179 of record NZ_CAWQUW010000073.1, read on the forward strand.
GTTAAAACGCATGCGCAATGTTGCTTGGTCATTGCTTTCACCAAAACTCATTTGAGACATGTACTGCGAACTTTTACGCATCGCCTTTTGAATGGTTTCATTCGAAACAACATCGGTTTGGCCAGTCGCTCGAATCAACACCTGTTCCATACCGGTATTTCTTGCCACTTGTTCTGGCTGTTTGTTTTCAGCGTTAATCGCAACTTCAGCACTAAAGATATCTACTTGAGTTAATGCATAACTCGGAGAGGCTAATAGTGCCATTAACAACAATGCTATGTAGCGCATACTGATCCTAATATTCAAATCTTGTACCTAGATGATAAGCAACTATGGATTGTGGGGCAAGGTCGATAGCGCCCACTGTGTTTAATAACCACAAAATATCACCTAGCCATGATAATTCGTTCACTTCAAAACTGAATTTTTCTTGCTTTGAAAGAGATAAAACATCACTAAGATAAATAAATTTGATCTATTTGGTGTGGCAATCGATTGCTAAGTGATAGAATCCCGCGAATTTTATTTTTCACTTTTCATATAACGACCATTTTTAAGGACATAACATGAAGAATGCTCTGCAAGGTGCGCAAATGCTGTTTGTAGCTTTTGGTGCACTTGTATTAGTGCCGCTACTGACTGGACTCGATCCCAACGTTGCACTCTTTGGCGCAGGTATCGGTACCCTTTTATTTCAACTTATTACACGCCGTTCAGTGCCAATCTTCTTAGCGTCTTCTTTTGCATTCATCGCGCCTATCATGTTTGGTATTCAAACTTGGGGTGTAGGTGCAACCATGGGCGGCCTAATGGCAGCAGGTGTTGTGTATGTGTTAATGGGTGTATTGATTAAAGTACGTGGTGTAGCCTTCATCCATAAACTGCTTCCACCCGTCGTGGTTGGCCCTGTGATTATGGTGATCGGTTTAGGCCTTGCACCTGTTGCGGTAAACATGGCGCTAGGTAAAACTGGCGATGGTGCGGTTCAACTTATCGATGCAGACGCAGCGTTATGGATCTCGTCTATTTCATTACTAGTGACTATTGTCATCAGTGTATTCTCGAAAGGCTTCCTTAAACTATTGCCAATCTTTGGTGGCATTGTAGCGGGTTATGTAACGAGCTTGGTATACGGCGTAGTTGATTTTACCCCCGTAGCTCAAGCAGCTTGGTTAGCACTACCAAACTTCACTGCACCAGAATTCAACATCAACGCTATCTTCTTTATGGTGTTTGTTGCAATTGCGCCAGCCGTTGAGCACGTGGGCGATATGCTTGCTATCTCTAACGTAACCGGTAAAGACTACCTTAAGAAGCCTGGTTTACACCGCACTATTGCTGGCGACGGTGTAGCAACAATTGCAGCTTCTATGCTGGGCGCGCCACCAAATACAACTTACAGCGAAGTAACAGGTGCTGTAATGCTGACTAAAGCATTCAACCCTGTGATCATGACTTGGGCTGCGGTAACAGCCATTGTTTTAGCATTGGTTGGTAAGCTAGGCGCACTACTTCAAACGATCCCAGTTCCTGTAATGGGCGGTATTATGATTCTACTGTTTGGTTCAATCGCAACGGTAGGCTTAAACACGCTAATTCAGAATAAAGTTGACCTACACAAATCACGCAACCTTGTGATTGTGGGTATTACGTTGGTCTTCGGTATCGGCGGCATGGCATTTGGCATCGGCGACTTTAGCCTACAAGGCGTAAGCTTGTGCGGTATCGTAGCGATTCTACTTAACCTAGTCCTTCCTGAAGAATTAGGCGACAACACCGTAGTAGACAAAGCTCAAATCGATTAATTTATCGATAAGGCTGGATTCAAAAGAATCACAACCTAACAAGATCAAAAAAGGGAGAGCATCGAATGCTCTCCCTTTTATTTATACGGCTAATTAAGCAGGTAAAGTTTAAATCACTATTTAAATTAACTTAAACCGAAACCTAATTACTTAGTACCGAAGATCTTATCACCAGCATCGCCAAGACCAGGAACAATGTAGCCCTTGTCGTTTAGCTTCTCATCGATTGCAGCCGTGTATAGCTCAACGTCTGGGTGCGCTTTTTCTAGAGCAGCGATACCTTCAGGCGCAGCAACAAGCACAAGAATCTTAAAGTGCTTACAACCTTTCTCTTTCATAAGATCGATAGTAGCAATCATAGAACCACCCGTCGCAAGCATTGGGTCTACAACGAGAGCAATACGCTCGTCGATGTTAGATGCAAGCTTGTTGAAGTATGGTACTGGTTCAAGCGTTTCTTCGTCACGGTAGATACCCACGACGCTGATACGCGCACTTGGGATGTGCTCTAGAACACCGTCCATCATGCCTAAACCAGCACGTAGGATTGGCACTACTGTTACTTTTTTACCCTTAATTTGGTCAACTTCTACTGGACCGTTCCAACCATTAATAGTTACACGCTCAGTTTCAAAGTCTGATGTCGCTTCGTATGTTAGAAGGCTACCCACTTCTGTCGCTAGCTCACGAAAACGCTTAGTGCTAATGTCACCTTCACGCATCAGGCCAATTTTATGTTTTACTAGCGGGTGTTTCACTTCAACAACTTTCATTTCCAACTCCGGCAATATTTAAACAAACCTGTAGATTATACACGAACTGTGTGGTTATTTCAGAATCTTTATTCTAATAAAAAAAACCGCGCAAACGTTTGCTCTTGGTAATCAAGCCCTGTTAGAATAGCGCCGTTTTCACATCCAACTTAAGTTCGAGGACTATCCCGTGAGTGGTAATACTTCTTCTCTAAGCTACAAAGACGCTGGTGTTGATATCGACGCAGGTAATGCACTAGTAGACCGTATTAAAGGTGCTGTTAAACGCACTCGTCGCCCTGAAGTAATGGGCGGTATTGGTGGCTTTGGCGCCCTATGTGAACTTCCAACGAAATACAAAGAGCCAGTACTTGTTTCAGGTACTGATGGTGTTGGTACTAAACTTCGCCTTGCTTTGGATCTGAAAAAACACGACACCATTGGTATCGACCTAGTGGCAATGTGTGTGAACGACCTAATCGTTCAAGGTGGTGAGCCATTATTCTTCCTAGACTACTACGCAACAGGTAAGCTAGATGTAGATACAGCTGCAGACGTTGTTTCTGGTATCGCTGAAGGTTGTGTTCAAGCTGGTTGTGCACTAATCGGTGGCGAAACGGCTGAAATGCCAGGCATGTACGAAGGCGACGACTACGATGTTGCTGGCTTCTGTGTTGGTGTTGTAGAAAAGGCTGACATTATTGATGGTACTAAAGTAGCAGCAGGTAACGCACTTATCGCTGTTGGCTCAAGTGGTCCACACTCAAATGGTTATTCTCTCATTCGTAAGGTACTCGAAGTTTCTGGTGCCGATAAGAGTGAAGAGCTACAAGGTCGCACTATCGGTGAACACCTACTAGAACCAACTAAGATTTACATCAAATCGGCACTTAAGATGATCGCTGAGCATGATATTCATGCTATTTCGCACATCACAGGTGGTGGTTTCTGGGAAAACATCCCACGCGTACTTCCTGAAGGCACTAAAGCAGTGATTGATGGCAAGAGCTGGGAATGGCCCGCTATCTTCAGCTGGCTGCAAGAGAAAGGCAACGTGGAAACATTTGAAATGTACCGCACTTTCAACTGTGGTGTTGGCCTAGTTGTTGCTCTACCTAAAGATCAAGCAGATGCTGCTGTTGAACTACTGAAAGCTGAAGGCGAAAATGCTTGGGTTATCGGTGAGATCGCAAACGCTGAAGCAGGTGAAGAGCAAGTAGAAATCAAATAGGTGATACGCTCACTGACTTAGTTAATAAATGAGGACCTATTGGTCCTCATTTTGCTATTTAGCCCGCAGAAAACCTTAGTTTATGTAGGTAAATTGTAAACTCTCTCGTTAATCAACCGCATGACCCACTCTATGAAAAACAATCAATCTAAGAAAATCAGTCAATCTAAGAAAAACATCGTTGTGTTAGTTTCAGGAAGCGGAAGCAACTTACAGGCAATTTTAGATGCCTGCGATAACAGTATGATTGATGCTTCTGTTAACGCTGTCTTCTCAAACAAAGCGGATGCTTTTGGTCTAGAGAGAGCAAAATTAGCAGGTGTTGACGCTCACTCGGTGAATCCCAAAGAATTTAACTCGCGTGAAGAGTTTGATCATGAATTGATGCTTCAGATCGATACTTACCAACCAGACCTGATTGTACTCGCTGGCTATATGCGTATTCTGAGTTCAGAGTTTGTTCGTCATTACGCGGGAAAAATGGTCAATATCCATCCTTCGTTGTTACCTAAATACCCAGGTCTGCACACCCACCAGCGTGCTATCGACGCGCAAGATGAAGAACACGGAACCAGTGTTCACTTTGTTACCGAAGAACTCGATGGCGGCCCTGTGATCTTGCAAGCTAAGGTGCCTGTATTTGAAGGGGATGATGCCGATATACTAGCAAGCCGAGTTCTCACCCAAGAACACTATATTTATCCTATGGTCTGCAAGTGGTTTGCTGAAAATCGTCTATCAATGGTCAACGGGCAAGCGATCTTAGATGATAAGATATTAGGTAAGCACGGTTACGCAGAGGAATAGATCTTCAGACCGTTCTCGCTAAACAGATCGCTGAAAAACAAGTCGTCAAACACCAAATCAGAAAACAAAAAGGCCGCTAACTGACTTAGTATCAGTACAGTAAGCGGCCTTTCGTTTGTCCGGTTCAAAATAGTATTATTTGGTCGCTTTAGCTCAAAGCCTCTGTCGGAGCCTGGCTTGCGACCTTTTTCGGTGCGTAAGCGACATCTTCCAGCTCTTGATGGTTATTGCCAATCAACTCACCAAAATGAAACAGCGCGTATTCGCCCGGCTTCATTCTAAACCACTCTTCATTGCATGTTAGAGGTTGAGTAGCCACTACCGTAACCACATCATTGGGCGTTGTTTCTTCTTGGAAGTTAATCTCAACGTCTTCATCAATTAAGCTCGCATTCCCAAAAGGAGCGCGTCTTGTTATCCAATACAAGTGGTTAGTACAGTAAGTCATCACATACTCACCATCACTCAACAACATGTTGAAGACACCTTTTTCTCGTAGCTGGTCACAACATTCCGCAACATAGCGAAACATCCCTTCCATGTCTTGAGGCGGCTCAGGAAAACGGTCTTCGAGCTGCTTCACTAACCAGCAGAACGATAACTCGCTGTCTGTTTCGCCTACGGGTCTAAAACGTCCACTGTGTAGGTCATCGTAATCCGTCAATTGGCCGTTGTGAGCGAAAGTCCAATATCGCCCCCAGAGTTCACGCGTAAAAGGGTGGGTATTTTCTAGATTAACGCCACCACGGTTAGCTTGGCGGATATGACTGACAACAGCTTGGCTTTTAATTGGGTAGTTTTGAACCAACTCGGCAATCTTTGATTCACAGCTAGGGTTAGGATCTTTGAATGTTCGAAAGCCCTTCCCTTCATAAAAGGTAATTCCCCATCCATCACGATGCGGACCGGTATTCCCTCCACGCTGCATCAGGCCGGTGAAACTAAAACAAATATCAGTTGGCACATTCGCGCTCATACCAAGCAATTCACACATGGTTTAATCTACTCCCTATTAAAACCCATGGAGCCTAATCAAGGCTCCAAATATCTGTAAAACTATTCTTCCATCTCTTTTTCAACAAGCTGAATCACAATATGAATGATCTTAATGTGAACCTCTTGAATACGGTCAGCGTAACCAAAGTGAGGCACTCGAATTTCGATATCAGCACAACCTGCCATTTTACCGCCATCTTTGCCGGTCAATGCAATGGTCTTCATGCCTTTTGCTTGAGCTGCTTCAATCGCTTTTAGAATATTGCCAGAGTTGCCAGAAGTCGACAGACCAAACAACACATCGCCCTTGCGACCCACGGCTTCTACATAACGAGAAAATACGTGGTCATAACCAAAATCATTACTCACACAAGATAAGTGGCTAGGGTCTGAAATCGCAATACCAGCATAACCTGGGCGATTTTCTCGATAACGGCCCGTAAGCTCTTCCGCAAAATGCATCGCATCACAGTGCGAACCACCGTTACCACAAGAAAGCACTTTGCCTTCTTGTTTAAATGAGTCAGCAATCATTTTTGCCGCAGCTTCGATCTGAGCGATGTTATGGTCATCGCTCAAAAACTTGTTAAGAACGTCAGCAGCTTCGTTCAATTCACTTTTGATTAGGTCTTGGTACATAAGGCTTATCTCTTATATTTTTTTACGCAACTTAAAGTACGTGAAATGAGAGCTGAGGGTTTTTCCCTCTTTTACCTGAGTTTACCCACAAACATGAAATAGTGTCGATACTTAAGCCAAAAGATTGCCACCTTAATTAATATCTCATGGCAGAACCGTCCAATTATTCACCACCAACCTCTCACAATTAGAATTTTAACTCTATTAAGATCACTTTTTACCCAATTTAGAGTTTTACAAATATTTAATATTTTGTTTACACTTAACTGGTTAGACCTCTTACCTAAATTCATAACAATAAGTGATCTCTGAAAAGGAAATCGATCATGAACATATTGCTCTCCCTACTTGCCATGACAACTATCTTTGGTGTCTGCCTTTACCATAGAGTTAGTCTGGTACGCGCTTTAGTCATCCTTACCGGTTCAATGGTTGTACTGACATTGTTTGGCGGCGTCGCTGTCACTGGCTGGCTTTGTTACCTATTGGCCGTTGCATTGCTTGCTGTACCTGCCATCCGCCAAACCATCATCAGTCAAAAAGCACTGTCTTTATTTAAGAAAGTCCTGCCAGCAATGTCTCAGACAGAAAAAGAAGCATTGGAAGCTGGTACCGTATGGTGGGAAGCCGAGTTGTTCAAAGGCAAACCAGAATGGAAGAAGCTGCAAGACATTGCAGACCCTAAGTTGTCTGAAGCTGAGCAAGCCTTTTTAGATGGTCCGGTTAATCAGGTTTGTGAAATGGTTAACGATTACCAAGTGACACATGAACTTGCCGACTTGCCACCGGAAGTATGGCAATACCTGAAAGACCAAAAATTCTTCGCCATGATCATCAAGAAAAAATACGGTGGCTTAGAATTCTCAGCTTACGCTCAGTCTTTAGTGCTACAGAAGCTAACTGGCGTTTCTAGCGTATTGTCATCAACCGTTGGCGTACCTAACTCGTTAGGCCCCGGTGAGCTATTGCAGCACTACGGTACAGAAGAACAAAGAAACCACTACCTACCCCGCTTAGCGGAAGGTAAAGAGATCCCTTGTTTTGCCCTAACTAGCCCGGAAGCTGGCTCAGATGCAGGCTCAATCCCTGATTACGGCATTGTATGTAAAGGCGAATGGCAAGGCGAAGAAGTCTTAGGTATGCGCCTCACTTGGAACAAGCGCTACATTACCCTTGCACCTGTCGCAACAGTATTGGGGCTTGCGTTTAAATTACGAGATCCAGACGGCCTGCTTGGCGACAAGCAAGAGCTCGGTATCACTTGTGCGCTTATCCCTACAGATTTAAAAGGCGTGAAGATTGGTAATCGTCACTCACCACTTAACGTACCGTTCCAAAATGGCCCAACCCAAGGTGATGATCTCTTCGTCCCTATCGATTTCATCATTGGTGGCCAGAAAATGGCAGGACAAGGCTGGCGCATGCTAGTTGAATGTTTATCGGTTGGGCGTGGTATCACACTTCCTTCAAACTCGACGGGTGGTATCAAGTCGGCAGCATTAGCGACAGGGGCATATGCTCGTATCCGTCGTCAATTCAAACAACCAATTGGTCGTATGGAAGGGGTGGAAGAACCACTTGCACGCCTAGCCGGGAATGCTTACGTAATGGACGCGGCAAGTAACCTAACCGTTGCAGGCATCGACCTTGGCGAAAAACCTTCAGTTATCTCTGCAATCGTAAAATACCATTGTACTCATCGTGGCCAACGCAGCATCATTGATGCGATGGATATCGTCGGTGGTAAAGGCATCTGTTTAGGTCCATCAAACTTCTTAGCTCGTAGCTACCAAGGCGCACCAATCGCGATCACCGTGGAAGGTGCCAACATCCTAACTCGTTCGATGATCATCTATGGGCAAGGCGCAATTCGCTGTCACCCATACGTTCTAAATGAAATGGAAGCTGCTTATTCAGAAAGCAGCGATGCACTGGATAAGTTTGATTCTGCGTTAGCTGGACACGTTAGCTTTACACTAAGTAACCTAGTTCGTAGCTTCTGGTTCGGTTTAACCGATGGCCGAGGTTCTGATACTCCAACTCCAGCAAGTAAAACTGATCAGCAAACTAAGCGCTACTACCAGAAACTTAATCGCTACAGTGCAAACCTAGCGCTACTTTCTGATATTTCAATGGCCGTTCTAGGTGGTTCACTGAAACGCAGAGAACGCCTATCAGCAAGATTAGGCGATATCTTAAGTCAACTGTATTTAGGTTCGGCAACACTAAAACGCTTTGAAAGCGAAGGCAGCCATGCTGAAGATCTACCGTTAGTTCATTGGGGTATGCAAGACAGCTTACGCCAAACTGAAGTCGCTATTGATGAGTTCTTAGCAAATTTCCCTAACCCTGTGATTGGTCGTTTACTTCGAGTTGTGTTGATGCCATTTGGTCGTATTCGCCGCGCACCAAATGACAAACTAGATAGTCAAGTTGCTCATATTCTACAAACGCCAAGCGAGACACGTTCACGTATTGGCCGTGGTCAATATTTAGAAGCAACCGAATACAATCCAGTAGGTAAGATAGAGAAAGCACTAGAAGTCATTCTTCAAGCTGAACCGCTATTCGACAAAGTCTGCAAAGAAACGCACCAAAAACGCGCTTTCTTACGACTAGACCTTGTTGCTCAATTAGGGCTAGAGAAAGGCATCTTGACGCAAGAAGAGGCAGACCTGCTGGTTAGCGCCGAGGAACACAGGCTGTACACGATCAACGTTGACGACTTCTCTCCAGAGGAGCTAGCAGCAAAGTCTGAGTATCCAGACCAATCGATTGAGAACGTCGCTTAAGGTCAGAAAAGAAACAAAAACGGGACTCCTATGAGTCCCGTTTTTTTTTGTTCATGACATCGTTATCACAAACTCTATAGCTTGCTATCTTGAAGTTTGTTCTCTCAAGACAACTCTAATTATATAGGCGAGTTACTTTGGCGCCTTAAGTTGCATCTCTGGTTGAGCTTTTTTCTTCGCCGTCACTTTACGAATCACAAACCAGATCAATAAGCCCAATAAAATTGCGACCACGTTACCCACCGCGATAATGATCATGCTGCGTTGCCTATCATCCTCACGCTTCTGAAGTATTATTAATTCTGCTGCGATCCGCTTCTGTTCCGCAAGTGCTTGCTCTTGAAGGCGTCGTGACTCCGCTAAATCGATATCTTCAACAACACTGTACGACTGCTCTGTAATTGGAAAAATCAGTGGACGTTGGCTTGAAGCATCAGTGGCATAAATCATCCCCGACCAGTTATAAATACCCAATTCACCATTACAAGGCACCTCTAAAGACACTTTCATCGCATCGACTTCGGCTTGGCCTTGCTTGTACATGACGTAATCATCAGGAGCCTTGTGCTCAACATGAACCGCCAAAGAACTCTGCGCAATCATGCCCTGCTCACCTGACACCACTATGGTATGAGGTAAACCCTCTTTGCGAGACTGGATAAAGGTAGTGGTGATTGGCGTGGGGTACACCAAGACTTCTTGCTCTTGCGCTCGCAAAAACACACCATTACCAGAGGTTATACGAGCTCGGTATTTACCCGGCTCAATATCAATAGGTAACGACACTGTGAACACGCCATCTCCGGCTTTTTCATCAAAGTCTGCGCCATCGTCGGCAAACTCGCCCATCACAACAGGAACCGGGCGCGCTTCTCTTACTAAAGACTCTTCGTTTTCCACAAACTTAGTAAACGTAACTTTAAGTTTCACGCGATCAAGAAAATCACGCAGTACGAGAGGCTTACCATCTGATGTCAAACGAGCGGTGAATTTGATGTGTTCTGTTTGGTACAACTTGTTCGGAAATTCATTGGCATCCAAAACAAGATGCGATAAGAGTTTAATGTTGTTCTTAGGTGAGACTTTGCCTACCGCTTGCCAAGGGCCTGGCATCGGCTTGTCGATAGAGATAATGTCCATTGAGGACTCTTCGTACCAACGGACGTTATCAGCATTGCGCCAAGAGTAATATTTCTTGCCGTCAGGACGAACCAAGACGACGGGTTTAGAGTTATCGGCTCGATAAATCACAAAGGTGACTTGTTCAATACTGGGATCAACTCGAAATCGGTTATCCAATAAACTCATTACGGACTCTGTTGCTGCGTGTAAGCTAAAGCTCAACAACAATAAGTAACCGGTAGCCAATACCCTTAACATACTTTCTCCCTACTGACGCCAGAGGCAGCTTCCGCTTTTCTCGACGAGATCTAAACGACTTTGATGCGCTTCTACTTCATCGGCCGTAGCTCGTAAAACCTTTAGGGATTTTCTGCCACTTTCTGCTCTTCGTATACTTTCGCCTTCACCTTCCTTTTGGCCTGCGTTAAATTGCAGCGAAGTTTGGCCACCCGTCATCAATAAGTAGACGTCGGCTAGGATCTCGGCATCGAGTAATGCGCCATGGAGAGTACGGTGTGAGTTATCAATACCATAACGATCACATAAGATATCTAGGTTATTTCTCTTACCTGGAAATATCTTCTTAGCCATCGCCAAGGTATCGGTAACTTTACAGTAGTCATCCGTCTTACCAATCGCTGGGTTGAGTTTCTCAAACTCATAATCCATGAAGCCAGTATCGAAGGGCGCGTTGTGAGCCACCAGCTCAGCACCTTTGATAAAGCCGAGAAACTCTTTGTGAATATCTTGATACTCAGGCTTATCCACCAAGAACTCATCAGTAATACCGTGAACGCCAATCGCCTCTTCTTGAATGGCACGATCGGGCTTGATGTAGACGTGAAAATGACGCCCGGTCAATCTACGGTTGATGATCTCAACGGCACCGATCTCTACGATGCGATGACCCATGTAGTGAGGGCCACCTTCCGTATTCATACCTGTTGTTTCGGTATCGAGTACAATGATGCGCTTGTTTTCTGCGTTCGCCCCATTTTCTGATTTGGAGTTCGCTGCTGCGTCAACGCTTTGTTCTGGAGTGCTACTGGTATTCATAAGGATATCTGTGTCAGACTATGCCGATAATGTGCTTGGGGTAATAGTATCAAATCATGACGAAACAAGTTGAAATTTTCACTGATGGTTCTTGTTTAGGCAATCCAGGTCCTGGTGGCTATGGCATCGTACTTCGCTATAAAAAAGTCGAAAAGACACTAGCAGAAGGCTTCACACTAACGACCAACAATCGAATGGAAATGCTCGCCGCAGTCATTGCGCTTCAAGCACTCAAAGAACCCTGCTCTGTGATTCTAACAACAGACAGCCAATACGTACGTCAAGGTATCACCCAGTGGATCCATAACTGGAAAAAGCGTGATTGGAAAACAGCTGATAAGAAACCAGTTAAAAACGCCGACCTCTGGCAAAGGTTAGATAAAGAAACCGCTCGCCACACCGTTGATTGGCGCTGGGTAAAAGGACACGCAGGACACAGAGAAAATGAAATGTGTGATGATCTCGCGCGTACCGCAGCCGAAAACCCAACTAAAGAAGATACTGGTTACCAACCAAGTTAACGATCTTTTTTAAATAAGAAGTAAGATTTGAATCTGAAGTAAGTTTTTGAGTTTAGAGTTCTCGTTATATACGCTTCTAAACCCGATCTAAAAATGAAAAGCCGACCACTAGTCGGTTTGTTCTGTTTTTAACGGGTATATAGCCTTAATAGAATTCAGCGTACAACGGCTGTTGGTTCTAAAACTGGCTCCAACAGGAGAGAAACGTCGTTTAAGGTGCCAATGTGGCTTGATCGGCTTCAGCGGGTAGGTGCGCTTGCGAGCGACAATAAAATACTGACTTCCGGCAAAGGATGCACAACCACCTAAGCTGTTTTCCAACCATGTCCACATCGCTTGATATTTACTCATCGGGAACAGCGCATAGGTATCGCAATGAATCACTTCATAGTTCAGTACGCCTAACCAGTCTTTTATTCGACTTGTCGTGTACATACGACCACTCCAGGGTAAGCTGTTCTTACGCCAAGGCAATAAACTCGCCAAGCCTGTCACACTAAACGGATTAAAACCGGTGATGATAATATAGCCATCGTCCATCATCACTCTGTCGACTTCTCTCAATAACCTGTGCGGGTCATTGCTATAATCTAATTGATGACTGAGCACTACAACATCAAAACTTTTCTCCAAAAAGGGTAAATTATAACCATCCGCTATCACATTATGTAATGGGTTCTGGATATCTAGGTTTACTTGATGTTGAATGTTGCATGTGCAGCTAGAAATCTCACTACTGAGGCCACCGAGCTTGAGCATGTGGTAACCAAAAAGCTTTGGGCACCACTCATCGAGTCGAGTTTGAATAGATTCTCTCAACCAGTCCCCATTGTGCAACTGTGCCCAAGTATAAGGACGCTCAAACTTCTTTCTGCTACGCGCTGGCTTCATCAATAACCTGTCTCACTTATTCTGTCTCACTAAAAGTGACTGGAGATCCAATAATGTTACATATCAAAAGCATACCTGCATTTAACGATAATTACATCTGGCTGATTGAAAATAGCGATCGCCGTTGTGCTGTCGTCGACCCTGGTGATGCCGCTCCAGTATTAGAGTACTTAGCACATCATGAGCTAACTTTAGATGCAATCTTGATTACACACCACCACCATGATCACATTGGTGGCGTTCCAGAATTAGTAAGGCAACATCCTGGTGTTGATGTGGTCGGTCCAAAGAACGAACCTATCCCCACTCTGACTCACCCTGTCGACGACGGTGACCAATTAGAACTGTTTGGTGAAGTATTTTTAGTGCTCGGACTCAGCGGGCACACTGCAGGCCACATCGGTTATGTTGGTGATGCAAAACTATTTTGTGGCGATGTATTGTTCTCAGCGGGTTGTGGCCGAATTATGGAAGGCACACCACAACAAATGTTTGATGCGTTGAACAAAATCACTGCGCTCCCTCAAGAAACAGAAGTCTATTGTGCACATGAGTACACAGCAGCCAATATCGCTTTCGCACTTGCAGTTGAGCCGGATAACCAACACCTGAAGCAATATCGTGACCAAGTGAATCGACTGCGCGCTCAAAATAAGTCGACCATCCCCACAAATTTGAGACAAGAGAAGTTTGTTAACCCTTTCTTGCGCTACACCGAACCAAGTGTAGTTAAATCAGTGTCTAATCGTACCGAGCAGACCGATCCTTTATCAGTCTTTACCGCTTTACGTGCGTGGAAGAACGAATTTTAACAAATACAGACTTGTCACTCATAGGGGGTGGCAAGTATTATCATCGGCCGTTTATTAAAAAGGCTGTAACATGCGAGTTAAGTACAGCTGGGCTTTGGTACTACTACTTTCTGGTTGCCAATTAACTCAGTCAGAGAATCCAGACCAAGCTTCCGAGCAAACCAACACATCTCCTACTAAAGAAGTTTCTCAAACGAACGTTTCATCAGAAGCGACCAAAGAAGAACCCAAAGTTGAAGCACCTGTCGTTACGCCACAAGCACAAGAAGACGTTTGGAAACGTATTGCGATGCAACTTGAAATGGAAGTGCCCGACCAAAAGAAAGTCGACTACTACCGAACTTGGTATCTAAAACACCCTAGCCATCTAAAAACTGTCTCACAACGTGCTGAACCTTTCCTTTATCTGATCACGACTAAGATTGAAGAAAAAGGCTTGCCGTTAGAATTAGCACTACTGCCTGTTGTAGAAAGTTCTTTCGATGCGTTTGCCTACTCCCATGGTAGCGCTGCAGGTCTATGGCAATTCATTTCTGGCACAGGCAAAGACTACGGGCTAGAACAGAACTTCTGGTACGACGGTCGCCGTGATGTTGCCGCCTCAACTGACGCTGCATTGGATTTCCTATCAGACCTCAACAGACGTTTCGATGGTGATTGGAACCATGCCATTGCTGCCTATAACAGTGGCGGAGGCCGAGTAAACAGCGCCATTCGTAAGAACAAAAAACTAGGTAAACCAATCGACTTCTTCTCTCTGGATTTGCCAAAAGAGACCAGCAGCTATGTACCTAAGCTACTAGCATTGGCTGATGTGATTGCAAACCAAGAGAAGTATGGAATCGACATTCCAGCGATTCCGAACAAACCCGTATTAACTCTGGTGAATCCAAATGAGCAGCTAGATCTAGCCATTGCCGCTAGCTACGCGGGAATTCCAGTTAAAGAACTGCAAGGTTACAACCCGGCTTATAATCAATGGGCAACGGCACCAGAAAAACACCAACAATTATTACTACCTCTAAGCGCTGTTGAGAAATTCAACAAAGAAGTGGCGGCCAACAAAGGCAAAGGTATGAAGTTGGTTCGTTACAAGGTTCAGTCTGGCGACAGCATCAGCGTACTGGCAAGTAAATATAATACCACCAGCAAAGTAATCCGCTCTGCAAACGGTTTAAGCAACAACAGCATTCGTATTGGTCAGCACCTACTTATTCCAACATCAACCAAAGATGACAAGACGTATGCACTAAGCGCTTCAAATCGCCTAGCCAGCACACAATCGAAGAGTCGTGGTCAATATAAGCTCAGCCATACAGTAAAAAGTGGTGACAGCCTATGGACGATTGCACGTGCAAATAAAGTATCCCATCAATCACTGGCTAAGTGGAACGGTATGGGACCACGTGACACACTTCGAATCGGTCAAGAACTGGTCATCTGGAAGAACGGTTCAGATGATGCCATCATCCGCACTATCTTTTATAACGTAAGATCAGGTGACACAGTCAGCGGTATTGCATCAAAGTTCAAAGTAAAAAGTGCAGATGTTGTAAAATGGAACACTTTGCAGAACAAAAAATACCTGCAGCCAGGACAAAAACTGAAGCTGTATGTTGATGTAACTAAGGTAAGTGTATGAACCCGTCAAGTAACCCACTCGTCATGCTGTTGGATATTTTCCGATCACCAACAGCTTGTTTCTTAGCGCTTTACGAACGAAGCGCTTGGGGGTGGCAACCCTACGTCGTATTAATTCTGAGCCCGTTCTTATTTTGGGGTGCCTATTTTTCGAATGTAGATTTTGCATGGTTAAGTGCTGAGTTGTCACAACAACTGGCTCAAACTAACCCTGACCAATTGGCGTTACTTGACAGCGATACTCTACTCGCGAGCGAAATCATCAGCGATGTGTTTGGTCGCACGCTAAGCATCGCCCTACTGGCATTCTGGTTTAACCTCGCAACAAAACCAAGCCAACATCAGCACAGTTACTGGAGATGGTTTGCAGCCTCATCGGTCGTGATGTTTCCTGCTGTTTTAGGTGATGTAGCGAGCTACGCGAGCCTAATACTAAAACACGGACAAGTGATGAGCTACGCCGCTGACTTGAACAGCTTAAACGGCTTAATCAAGTTACCGCTAACCAATGACTGGTCACAGTTTGCAAGCTCATTACCGCTACTGCTACCTTGGTACATCGTACTCGGTTATGCAGCAGTGCTAACGTGGACCGAATTTGAACGCGGCCAAGCCCTCGTCATTTCGGGTTTGCCATGGGTTGGCTATTATCTAATCTGGGCACTCTACATTTTAATATTTTAAGCTGAAGAAATAAGGCAAGCGAACATTCACTCGCCTATTTATTCCATTAGCTTATTTATTCAGAGTAACCAAAATGTTAGCAGCTACTGGCTTATTACTATTTAGCCTTAAAGGTAACTAACATTGGATTATGATCAGAAGCGTCCGTAATGGGCGCTTTTGCTTTTTCTACTTCTAACCCTCGATAAAACACGTGGTCGAGCACTAACCCTGTCATAAACTGAGTTCGATTATCAGGTTCAAAAGCAACCTCATTCAAACCAACCTTTTCCAACGCACTTTTTAACACTGAAAAACGAGCTTCGCTCCAACTGTTAAAGTCACCAGCAAAGATGATAGGCCCACTATATTGCTGCAAATTATCAGTTAAGCTCTTAAGTTGTGATTCGTAATCTTCGGTACCAAACGTAAAGTTCACCGCATGAATATTGATGACTGCCAATTCTTCCCCATTACTCAACTGGTAACGAGACCAAAGTGCTGATTTTGGCAATTGAAGCCAAGGCTCTTCATGAGTATAAGCACAAGCTTCGATCGGCAAATGGGTCGCTAGATTGAGTACACCCGCACTTTGTTTAAAGGCTTCAAATGCATTAACACGAGTGCTGCCCCACTGGCCACTTGTCACCCACCGCCTAAGCCCTTCGGTCATGCTTGCTTCTTGCAACAAGACCAAATCGCTTCCCGCGGATACTTGATTCAGTTCGCTCTGCCAGTTACTGCGGTTTTGCTTGTAGATATTCCACACTGTAAGACTTAATCCGTCTGAAACGTCAATCGCTTTTGGTGCTGAATTTTGGTAGCAACTATAGATATCATTACTGGTGTTTTGAGAAGATGTGATCAGGCTTGGTTTCTGAGGGATCACGAAGATAAGATGAAAGCTAGCAACCGCGAGCGTTATCAATAAGGCGATAACAAAAATGGTTTTCTTAAACATACAGCACCCTACCAGAAATGAAAAAGGAGCGATAAACGCTCCTTTTAGGGTAATAGTTTTTTTAAACGGCGTCTTCGTCTTCTTCGCCAGTACGAATACGTACCACACGTTCAACATCAGTAATGAAGATCTTACCGTCACCAATCTTACCGGTTTGCGCCGTTTCGATGATGGTATCTACGCATTGGTCAGCGACTTCATCAGTCACGACAATTTCTAATTTCACTTTAGGCAAAAAGTCGACCATGTACTCTGCGCCGCGATATAACTCAGTGTGACCCTTTTGACGTCCAAAGCCTTTCACTTCAGATACGGTCATACCTGTAATACCTACTTCTGCAAGCGCTTCACGTACATCATCAAGCTTGAACGGCTTGATAATGGCTTCAATCTTTTTCATGTTCATCCCTTAAACTGTGCGAATAGCTCATTATCGGCTAGCTATTGTAAACATTCAATGAAAAAAGCCAGAGCTTTAAAGCTCTGGCTCGTAATTTATCATCTTGTTTAATCAGCGCTTTAAGAAGGTTTTACTTAAGGCTTGCGTAATAAGCAGCTAGATTAGCGATATCTTCGTCACTCAGCATTGAAGCTTGAGCTTGCATCACAGCAGCTAAGCCACCATTACGCTGCTTTGTTTTGTAAGCATTAATTGACGAAACAATGTACTGCTCGTTCTGACCTTTGAGGTTTGGGTAACCAGGGATCATCGCGATTCCATCTGCACCATGACATGCTGCACAGATTGCTGCTTTTGCTTGACCTGCAGCAACATCACCCGCCAACGCGTTACCACTCAATAGTCCCAAGCCAAGAACTAATCCTAGTGTAATTTTCTTCATTGCATATTCCATTGATTATTTTTATTAAAGTAGCCTAAATTGTGACACAAACTTTTTCTACTTGCTCCAAAGCGCTTCACAATCTTGACCTTCGTAGTTTTTATCTACGAATAAGCCCAAAACAGCGATCACTCGATCGCCCTCCATCAATATGGGTGTTCTGCGCCTTAGCCAACTTGGCACCTGATATTCCTGGAAGAGCTTTTTGAGTTTTCTGCTATGCCCACGCCCAACAGGATGCGCAGATAACCCTTCAGGATTAAAGATAACTCGTAGTGTTTCGCTTGTATCCGACAAACTAAAGCTTTGCACATCACGGTTGTTAGATACGCCATCACTCAGCGCTGAATTTAAGTGTAGATCCCCTAAACCATCAGGCAGAACCAAGCTCTGACCCATCGAGATATCACTTTGCCAGTTCGACAAGTCTTTGGTCTCTTTCACGAGATAGAGCTGATGATTAAAGCGTCGAACTTCGGCATTATCCAACACCAGCTTAGGGTTAGCGTCTGCTTGAGCGCATGCGACTTCATCCCAAATCAACTTAAGTTGTTTTTGGCTCGGCATCGATTGCCCACAATAACTCAACCACATTCTTAACAAGCGTGCACGCAATAAAACAGAATACTCAGATAACACCTCAATGCTTAGGCTTTGGCTCTTGATCTCACTGCCACCTAAAGCTTTGAGAAAGTGAGGCTCAATCAATTCATCAAGTAACGACTCTTGCTCTGCACACAGTAACGCGCTACGACTGACCGATTCACGGAAACTAGGCCAACGATTGATTAATGTTGGAGTCACCTGGTGTCGAATAAAATTACGGTCAAAACGAAGATCCTGATTACTCTCATCTTCAACCCAGGTTAAGCCCATATCGCAAGCAGCTGCTTCAATATCCGGTCGAGTTACTGACAGCATAGGACGAACGATAAAAGCTTCTCCAAACGGCATAAATCTCGCCATAGAGGAGAGTCCTTTCGGGCCGCTTCCACGCTTTAACGCAAGTAAGAACGTTTCAAGTTGGTCATCTATATGCTGACCCGTAACCAAAACATCACCCTGTCTTACATGTTGCTTAAAAGCTTGATATCGAGCATCTCGAGCCAACTTTTCAATGCTCTCACCGCTATTGATATCCAAAGATACTCTTTCTACTGCTAGAGACACAGATAAAGCATCGCACCATACTTTACATTGATTTGCCCAGTCGTCAGCATTGTCACTTAGGCCGTGATGAACATGTACCGCAAGGCACTCAATGTCATGTTGTTTGGAATATTGAGCAGCCAACTCCAACAACACTCGGGAATCGAC
Organism: Vibrio sp. L3-7; assembly: GCF_963898195.1. NCBI lineage: Bacteria > Pseudomonadati > Pseudomonadota > Gammaproteobacteria > Vibrionales > Vibrionaceae > Vibrio > Vibrio sp. L3-7. The sequence continues at coordinate 63,027 of NZ_CAWQUW010000073.1, forward strand.
ACCGCCACTGAAAGCAACGATCAGCCGGCATGGCTTGAGTGCGCTTTGATGAAGTACAGATGTGAAGGTTTCGATTAAGTGAGTCATGAGCGAGTGAACCATGAGAGTAGGTTTGAAGGGAGAATATTTTAATAATAAAAAAGGGTTGGCACTGAGTCCAACCCTTTCATCATCTTGTTACTCAAAGCTGACCTTATGCAAGGCAAATTTATCAGCAGTAACCGTAGCTCATTAGGCGCTGGTAACGACGCTCTAGAAGCGCTTCGTTATCAAACTGCTCTAGTTCTTCTAGCTGTTTAACTAGCATGTCTTTCATATTCTGAGCAGTTTGTACTGGATCGCGGTGTGCACCACCTAAAGGCTCAGGAATTATTTCATCAATAAGCTCTAGCTCTTTAAGACGAGGAGCAACTAAGCCCATAGCTTCCGCAGCTTGTGGCGCTTTATCTGAATCACGCCATAAGATTGAAGCGCAACCTTCTGGAGAGATTACTGAGTACGTAGAGTACTGAAGCATGTTCACGTAGTCGCCAACACCGATTGCTAGTGCACCACCAGAACCGCCTTCGCCGACAACGTTACAGATAACTGGCACAGATAGGCCTGCCATTACTTTTAGGTTTTTCGCGATAGCTTCAGACTGGCCGCGCTCTTCAGCACCAACACCTGGATATGCACCCGCTGTATCGATGAAAGTAATGATTGGCATGTTGAAACGCTCAGCCGTTTCCATTAGGCGAAGTGCCTTACGGTAACCTTCTGGCTTTGGCATACCAAAGTTACGGATCACTTTTTCTTTAGTCTCACGACCTTTTTGGTGACCAATAACCATCACAGGACGACCATTTAGACGAGCCATACCACCCACAATCGCTTTATCGTCAGCGTAAGCGCGATCGCCCGCTAACTCTTCAAACTCTGTGAATGCATGCTCCAGGTAATCTTTGGTGTACGGACGTTGAGGGTGGCGAGCAAGTTGAGCTACCTGCCACGCACCTAAGTCACTAAAGATTTTCTGTTTAAGCTCTAAGCTTTTTTTCTCTAGCTGTTCAATTTCTTTGCCTAGATCTATCGCTGTATCACCACCGTGACGCGAAACGTCACGTAGCGCTTCGATTTTTGCTTCAAGTTCAGCGATAGGCTTTTCAAATTCTAGAAAGTTCAGGCTCATCTATGAATCCTTGTTGATTCAGCTCCACAGTCATGGAGCTAAATTTTAGTTAAATTCGAGTTCTACTTGGCTATTTCCAAGCAGCTGTTTTAATTCGTCTAGTAATGTATCACTTGGCGTCACACGCCATTCTGTGCCCAATGTTAACCGCGCTCTGGCGTCGGCACGTTGGTAGTATACATTGACTGGGACCGTTCCTGCTCTATAAGGTTCTAAGATTTGACTAAAGCGTTCAAAAAATTGACCATTAATTTGGGATTGTTCAATAGATATCGACACCCCACGAGCATATTTCTCACGGGCGCTTCCTAAGTCCATGACCTCGCGCGCGGACATTTTAAGCCCACCATTGAAATCATCAAAGCTGACCTGTCCAGAAACAACCACAATTTTATCTTTTTCGAGCAATTCTGCGTAGCGATCGAGTGCATCCGAGAACAACATCACTTCCATCCGGCCGGATCGGTCATCAAGCGTCATCAAACCAATTCGTGTGCCACGTTTCGTGGTCATTACCCTAGCAGCAATCACTAAACCTGCAATCGTTAATGATTGGTCACGGCGAGTTGGCGTGGCATCTTTCAAACGACAGCTAGTGTATTTAGCTAACTCTTTAATATAAGCATTAACCGGGTGACCCGTTAAATACAAGCCTAGCGTTTCACGCTCACCTTCAAGCCAAACTTTTTCAGGCCATTTAGGCACTTGAGTATACTTGTGCTCAACCTCTTCTGGAGCGTCAGTCAACACACCAAACATATCTGATTGACCAAAAGATTCGGCATGATGATGTTGGCTTGCAGCCTTAACCGCATCTTTCAATGATGCCATCATTGCAGCTCGGTGAGGACCTAATCTATCTAAGGCTCCAGATAGAATCAACTTTTCGATAACACGTTTGTTTACTTTTTTCAGATCAAGTCGCGCACAAAAGTCGAATAAGTCTTTAAAGTGCCCCCCCTTATTTCGCGCTTCAATGATCGCTTCAATAGGACCTTCACCCACCCCTTTAATTGCGCCGATACCATAAACAATGGCACCATCTTCATCCACATTAAAACGGTATAAGCCTGAATTAATGTCTGGTGGAAGAAGCTTGAGCTTCATACGGAGACACTCATCAACAAGGCCAATAACTTTTTCAGTGTTATCCATGTCTGCAGTCATTACCGCCGCCATGAACTCAGCTGGATAGTGCGTTTTCAACCACAGTGTTTGATAAGAAACCAGTGCGTATGCAGCCGAGTGAGATTTGTTAAAGCCGTAGCCCGCAAACTTCTCTACCAAGTCAAAGATCTTCATGGACAGTTCGCCATCAACACCATTGGCTTCAGCACCTTCTTTAAAGGTACCGCGCTGTTTTGCCATCTCTTCAGGCTTTTTCTTACCCATCGCACGACGCAGCATATCGGCGCCACCAAGCGTATAACCCGCAAGGATCTGAGCGATTTGCATTACCTGTTCTTGATACAGGATGATGCCGTAAGTCGGTTCTAGTGTTTCTTTTAGCGATTCGTGTTGCCACGTTTCATCAGGGTAAGAGACTGCCTCTCGTCCGTGTTTACGGTCGATAAAGTTATCTACCATGCCTGATTGCAGAGGCCCCGGACGGAACAGAGCTACCAATGCGATAATATCTTCAAAGCTGTCAGGTTGTAGACGCTTGATCAGGTCTTTCATACCACGTGATTCCAGCTGGAATACCGCCGTCGTTTCAGAATTTTGTAATAAGTTAAATGACGCTTGATCATCCAGAGGAATCGAGTCGATGCGAATCGGAGCTTTACCCTCTTTTGCCAAACGTGGGTTCACTAAACCTAACGCCCAGTCGATAATAGTCAGGGTACGTAACCCCAAGAAGTCAAACTTAACCAAGCCTGCGGTTTCTACGTCATTCTTATCAAATTGCGTTACCGGGAAGTTACCTTCCGCATCGGCATAGATGGGCGCAAAATCGGTAATCGTGGTAGGCGAGATAACAACACCACCCGCGTGCTTACCTGCATTTCGCGTACAACCTTCTAAGATTCGACATTTATCAATCAGCTCACGGACTTCTTCATCACCATCGTAAAGCTCTGGCAATGCTGGTTCAGCAAGGAAAGCTTTCTCTAAGGTCATGCCGGGATCAGGTGGGACAAGCTTAGAAATACGATCAACGAAACCAAATGGGTGACCAAGTACACGGCCTACGTCGCGAATTACGGCTTTTGCCGCCATGGTACCAAAGGTGATGATCTGAGACACGGCATCACGGCCATACATTTCAGCAACGTGGTCAATAACTTGATCACGCTTATCCATACAGAAATCGATATCGAAATCGGGCATCGATACACGTTCTGGATTCAAGAAACGTTCGAAAAGCAGGTCATATTCAAGTGGGTCAAGATCGGTGATATCAAGCGCATAAGCCACCAAAGAACCGGCACCAGAACCACGACCAGGACCTACAGGTACATCGTTATCTTTTGACCACTGGATGAACTCCATTACGATCAAGAAATAACCGGGAAAACCCATGTTATTGACAACTTCGAGTTCGATTTTTAGTCGATCGTCGTATTCAGGCCTGCGCTCAGCTCTTACTTTCTCGTCAGGGAATAGGAACGCCAAACGACGCTCAAGACCTTCTTCTGATTTCTTAATCAGGAAATCTTCAATCGCTAAACCTTCGGTTGGAAAGTTAGGTAAGAAGTATTCACCCAAACGAACGGTTACGTTACATCGCTTAGCAATCTCGACGCTGTTTTCTAGTGCTTCAGGGATATCCGAGAACAACTCGCACATCTCTTCTTCACTGCGAAGGTACTGTTGCGCGCTGTAGTTTTTAGGACGACGAGGATCGACCATCGTAAAACCATCATGAATCGCTACGCGAATTTCATGAGCGTCAAACAGGTCTTCGGTCAGGAATACTACTTCGTTGGTCGCGACAACTGGCAGGTCTTCTTGCTCAGCAAGCTCTAACGCAAAGTGCAGGTAAGATTCTTCATCCGGGCGTCCAGTTCTAATCAACTCAAGATAGAAACGATCTGCGAAATACGTTTTGTAAAACTCAACGCTGCTTGCGACCAATTCACGATTACCTTTCAGCAACGCTTTGCCTATCTCACCTTCTTTTGCACCCGATAAAATAATCAGGCCTTCTGCATGCTCAATTAGCCACTCTTTATCAATGACAGGCTGATGTTGCACATGGCCTCGAAGGTAAGCTTTTGAGATAAGCAGTGTAAGGTTGTTATAACCTTTGTTGTTCGTGGTAATGACGGTGAGCTTAGTCAGCTCATCACCGAATTCTAAAGACTGCATCAAGAAGTCAGCACCAATAATTGGTTTAACCCCGCACCCATGAGCCGTACCGTAAAATTTAACCAAACCACAAAGGTTGGTAAAATCGGTAAGTGCTAGAGCAGGCATACCCATTTCAGCGACTTTTTTAACTAATGGTGGCACCTTAGAGAGGCCATCCACCATCGAAAAATCACTGTGTACGCGTAGGTGAACAAATTTTGGATCTGACATTATTTTTCCTGAGTTCTAGGTTTGAGCCTAGGGTTACAACTGGATGTATTTTATTTTTATCTACCGCAAGTAGGCAACTTTATTCGATAGCCGGTTCCAATCAATAGGAAGCCACTATCAATAAGAAGCCAGGGCAATATAAAGTTTAATCGATTCGCTTTAATCGATACCAAGGATGCGCTTTACGGGTTTAAAGCTTTTACGATAATGCTCGGTCACACCATGTTTTTCAATCGCTTCGAAATGTGCTTTCGTCGGGTAACCTTTGTGTTTAGCAAAACCAAATTCAGGATGAATCTTATCAAGCTCTTCCATTTCTTGGTCACGAACTACTTTAGCAATAATAGACGCCGCACTGATTTCAGCGACTCGCAAGTCCCCTTTCACGATAGCAAGACCATCCATCGGCAATTCAGGAACACGGTTTCCATCGATCAATGCCATATCAGGTTGAATGCTAAGACCAGCAATAGCACGCTGCATGGCGACCATGGTCGCTTGCAGAATATTCAATTCATCAATTTCTTGTGGCGAGCAACGACCCACTGACCACGCCAGTGCTTTTCCTTTGATTTCAGGCAGCAGTGCAAGGCGCTTTTTTTCAGACAGTTTTTTTGAGTCATTTAAGCCTTCAATCGGATTGTTGGGATCTAGGATAACCGCAGCCGTCACGACATCACCAACTAATGGCCCGCGCCCGACTTCATCCACACCAGCAAATAATTGGTAACCTTGAGGATACTCAAAAGGAGGAAGCTCTTTTTTCTCTTTTACTGCCATAATTATTCTCTTAGTACTCTGTAAATCTATATGCGCGTATTACGCTTCAACAAATGGTCTATCAATTAGGTTCAGGACAGCGTTGGCGGCTTGTTTGTCCGCATCCTTACGGATCCAGTGATGCATCTCAGTAAAGCGCTCGATCAACGCACTGTTGTCCGCTGAGAGCATCTTATCGACAGAGGGGAACAAAAAGTCTGGGTGACACTCTTCAAGGATATGTTCTTTTACGATTTCTTCACCTGCCAAAATGTTAGGCAGTGAGACGAACTCGGTAATCGACAACTTCTTCACAATATAACCCGTCAGCTTATTTACTTTATAGCCAACGACCATTGGACGTTTCAGCAACATACACTCAAGAGCGACGGTCCCTGAAGCTAATAGCACAGAGTCGGCAGCTGTAATCACGTTTCTCGCAGTATCTTCCACTAACGTGAATTCAAGTTCAGGCGCCGTTGATTGCCAAATTTCAGTGAACTGTTTTTTACGCTGTTCATTAACGAGCGCAACAACAAAATTGATATCAGGGTATTTCTGCTTAATGCGCTGACAAGTTTCAATAAATGGTTGAGCAATCAAACTCATTTCACCACCACGGCTACCCGGTAATACAGCTAACCACGGCTTGTCTTGCTCTAAACCTAAAAGATCACGAGCTTCTTTTTGACTTGGTTCCAAGGGGATCGCGTCTGCCAATGTGTGGCCAACAAATTCACAGGCAACGTTGTACTTATCGTAAAACGCTTTTTCAAATGGTAGAAAGGCCAATACCAAATCGGTTGCCTTGTCGATTTTAAAGATACGTTTTGGGCGCCAAGCCCAAACTGAAGGACTAACATAATGAACAGTTTTAATACCCGCGTTCTTAAGATCTAACTCAAGTCTCAGGTTGAAGTCAGGAGCATCAATACCAACAAAGACATCTGGCGGGTTTTGAGTGAAATATTTAACCAGCTCCGCTTTCACTTTTAACAAGCGAGGCAAACGGCCCAGCACTTCCACTAACCCCATTACGGCAAGCTCTTCCATTTCGAAAAGAGATTCACAACCCAGAGCCTTCATTTTTGGCCCACCAATACCAACGAATTCAGCATTCGGGTACTGTGATTTAATCGCTTTAATAAAGCCCTCACCAAGCGTGTCACCAGAGAGTTCTCCGACAACGATACCTACGCGTAGTGGCTCATTCGAAACAAAGTCCGAGTTATTGGTTTGTGTTTCTTGCTGTGCCATATTCTTCCAATTCCCTTCTTACTTAAAACAAAAAAGATCGCCTAACAAGTAGCGATCTTTTTGTTATACCAATCTGATGAAGTAATTATTGGTCATACTCACGTTGATTGGTACATAACCACATCAAGTATTAACGAATAATGCCGCGCTCAGAGTTCTCTAGCATTTCTAGCATAGGTGCAACTGAAGTAAACTCTTTCGCCATTTCAACTAAAGCTGCTTTAGCTTCTTCAAGTGTTTTACCTGAACGGTATAACTCTTTGTACGCTTTCTGTAGTGCACGAATTTCTGGTTTCTCAAATCCGTTACGCTTCAAGCCCACTAGGTTAAGGCCAAATGGCGCCGCATGGTTTCCCTGTGCAAGTACGTACGGCAGTACATCTTGAACAACAGCAGAACAGCCGCCAATGTAAGCATAAGCGCCAATTGAACAGAATGGGTGAATCGCAGAAAGTGCCATTACACCAGCGTAGTCACCAACCGTTACGTGACCACCAAGGATAGCGTTGTTACCAATGTGAGTGTGGTTACCAACAACAACATCGTGTGCTACGTGAGCATTAACACAAAGTAAGTTGTCATCACCAATCACTGTGGTTGCTTTATCTTGAACCGTGCCACGGTGGATTTGAACCGCTTCACGAATCACGTTGCGATCACCGATCACTACTGTCGTATGTTCGCCACCGTATTTCTTATCTTGGTTTTCTTCACCGATAACAGCGTGTGGAAAGATGCGATTTTCTTTACCAATGGTTGTGTGACCTTTGATCACAACATGCGACATCACTTCAGTGTCGTCACCAATTGTCACGTTACCAGCAATGTAAGTGAAAGGCCCAACCGTCACGTTAGCACCGATAGTTACATCACCTTCGATTACTGCTGCCGGGTGAATTTTCGCTGTTTCATGAATCATATTAAAACTCTCTACGAGCACATTTAAGTTCAGCTGAACAAACTACAACGCCGTCAACTTTAGCTACGCCATTAAATGATGCGATACCACGGCGTTCTTTCAAGAATTCAACTTCGATAACTAATTGGTCACCAGGGATAACTGGCTTACGGAATTTTGCTTTATCTACGCTTGCAAAATAGTAAAGCTCATTGCCAGAAGGTGCACCAAAAGATTTAAATGCTAGGAGACCTGTTGCTTGCGCCATTGCTTCTAAAATCAACACACCCGGAAATACAGGAAGTTGTGGGAAATGGCCTGTGAACTGAGGTTCATTGACAGAAACATTCTTAATCGCGGTCAATGTTTTTTCTTTTTCAAAGCTAGTCACACGATCAACCATTAAGAATGGGTAGCGATGAGGTAATAGTTCCTGAATTTCAGTAATGTTCATCGTTGTCTGTTCGGTAGTCAAAGTCGTATTCCTATATGTATTCTTTATTTAATTAGAAGGATTATAAACGAAAAAGACTCGCTGTACGCGAGCCTTTTATTAGAAATGCTGGAATTATGATTCCGCGCTCTTCTCGATAAGTTTTTCAACGGTTTTCAGACGCTTGTTCATTTCATCAATACGATGAACACGCGTCGCTGTTTTACGCCAATCTTTGTTTGGCTGTAAAGGAATACCAGAGGAATACATACCTTTCTCAGTGATGCTGCGCATTACCATCCCCATACCGGTGATTGTAACGCCATCGACAACTTCAATATGACCATTAATCACACAGCCACCACCAATAATACAGTACTTACCTATCGTCGTGCTGCCAGCAATAATAGTACCACCAGCAATCGCTGAACCATATCCGATGTGAACATTGTGAGCAATTTGAAGTTGGTTATCTAAGATAACGTTATCTTCAATGACTGTATCGTCTAATGCACCACGGTCGATAGTAGTACATGCACCAATTTCTACACGATTACCAATGCGAACCGAACCAACTTGAGGGATCTTAACCCACTCGCCTTTTTCGTTCGCATAACCAAAGCCATCAGAACCAATCACTGTGCTCGATTGAATCAAACACGCGGTGCCAATAACCACTTCATGATAAATGCTGACATTAGCCCATAGCTTAGTACCAGCGCCAATTTGAGCATTTTTGCCGATAAAACAACCAGCACCAATGATCACATCATCACCAAGGACCACACCAGATTCAATCACAGCATTTGCCCCAATAGACACGTTTTGTCCAATGGTCGCATCACCTGAAATTGAAGCTGAAGCCTCAATAGCCGAAGCCGGTGCAGGAGTAATATCCAACGCTTGAGCAACTTTAGCAAAAGCAACATAAGGGTCATTAACCACTATTACATTGGTTTTACACAGTTCACGTTCACTCTCTTTAACCATAATAGCGGATGCTTTACAGTCACCTAGGTGCTTGCTGTACTTAACGTTAGAAAGGAACGTAATGTTACCTTCTTGCGCTTTATCCATAGGGGCAACAGCTGAAACAGTAATCGTACCGTCTCCGTGTAACTCTCCCCCGGTAATTGTTGCCAATTCGGCTAAAGTCAGGTTCTTCATAAAACTTATTTCAGTGATTTAATTACTTGCTCAGAGATATTGTATTCAGGCTTACCGTATTGCAGAGCTTGAATATCAACAATCATGTCGTAGCCTTCTTTCTCTGCAACTTTTGTTACAGCATCTTGAATCACTTTGAACAGCTTCTGCTTCTCTTGTGCTTCACGACGTTGGCTTGCTTTTTCTAGTGCTTGAGCTTTGATTTTGTACTTGCTGTCTAGTTGACCTACCTCAATACGAAGCTTCTCAACTTCATCAGGGCCTAGCAATTCGCCATCACGCTTAAGCTTTTCAATCTTAGTTTTAGCTTCTGCTTGAATGCTTTGTAGCTCAGCCGCTTTATCTTTGAACTCTTCCTGCATTTTTTGAAGAACAACTTCACGCTGAGGTAGAGCCTGGAATACTTGTGCAGTGTTTACATAACCCACTTTTTGTGCAGCTTCTGCAGCAGTAGCAAAGAAAGAAGAGCTAATAACTACAAGGCCTAAACCTGCTGCTTTAATCATATTTTTCAAAATATTGTCCTTTAAATATTAGAAGGTTCTACCAATGGTGAATGTGAAGAACTCTTCATCATCACCTTCGTAAACTTTAATTGGTTTCGCTAGAGAGAAAACCAGTGGGCCCATTGGCGACATCCATTGAAGAGCGGCACCATAAGATGAACGATAATTTGTTGGATCAGAATAATCGTAGTAATACTGACTGCCGCTGCTCGGTTGATTGCGGTCTACGAACTCGGTATCCCATACACTTGCCATGTCGAAGAAGACACTGGTTCGAATCTGACTGCGCGCTTCATCAGAAGCAAACGGCGTCGGTACAATCAGTTCTAAACTAGCCAAAGCAACCGCGTTACCACCAACTGAATCATCAGTTGCGGAGCTGTAAGTTGGGTTATTACCCGTGCTGCTTCCGTAAACGGCTTTTGGACCTGCCGAGTTAGAACCAAAACCACGCAGCGTAGTGAAACCACCCGCATAGTAGTTTTCATAGAATGGGAACAAGTTATCGTTACCATCTGTTTGACCATAACCATTACCATAGCCTAATCGGCCACGCATCAATAGAGTGAACTCATGCTTTTTGGTCAGCGGGATGTAATGTTTTACGTCGTACTGCGCTTTGAAGTACTTGGCATCAGAACCTGGTACCGTTATTTTAGCGAAAGCACGTTGGTGGTTACCCTCAGTTGGGAAGAAACCACGGTTAAGATTGTTACGTGTCCAAGAAATATTGATATCGAAATCATCAGTTAAGATATGTTCGTCACCATATTGGTCAATACTTCTCGCGAACTGCTCAACTTGAATATAGGTCGGAACGTTACCGATTTTGTTGTGCGTATAACCAAAACCAAATTCCAGACGATTCAGCTCATCCACAGGGAAACCCCATGTAAGGCTGGTACCATAACTTTGGTTGGTATAGTCGACGATACCCGCTTCAGATGCTTCGAATTCGTTATAGAAGATCTTACCGCCTAAACTCACACCATCAAGGTTCCAGTATGGGTCACGGTAGTCTAAGCTCACGTTCTTCTGGTAATCGTTCATCATGGCACTAACGCCAACACGGTTACCTGAACCGGCGAAGTTATCCTGTTGCAAACCAACTTGGAAACTAACACCGGACTCAGTACCGTAACCAACACCAAAGTTAATACTGCCCGAGTTCGCTTCTTTAACGTTGTAGACCAAATCAACTTGGTCGTCACTGCCTGGAACACGGACCGTTTGTACGTCCACAGTTTCGAAGTAACCTAAACGGTTCAGGCGACTCTTACCCGTATCTATTGATTTCGAGTTAAGCCAGCTACCTTCCATCTGACGCATTTCACGACGTAATACTTCATCTTTAGTCGAGTTGTTACCCGTAAAGCGAATATCTCGAACGTAAATACGACTGCCCGCCTCTACATTAATGACTAACGAAACTTCTTTCGTTTCATCATCAAATTCAGGGATAGTACGAACTTGCGGGTAGGCATAACCTGCTTCACCAAGAATTCGTTTAACGTTCTCTTCCAGTGAAGTCACCGAAGAACCGTTATAAGTATCGCCATCTTCAAAAGGAACTAATGCTTCAAAATCAGCTTCACGACCGATTAACTCACCACGAAACGCCACATCTTTAACTGTGTAAGCTTCGCCTTCATCAATACCAAGCGTGATGTAAACGCCTTTCTTGTCTGGAGAGATCGCTACTTGTGTTGAATCAACCTTAAACTTAAGGTAACCACGATCAAGGTAGTAAGATTTCAGTGCTTCAATATCGCCAGCCAATACTTGCTTCTGATACTTTTCATCCGCAAGGAAGTTCCACCACGCAACATCTACGTTTAGGTTAAAGCGGCTAAGCAGTTCAGCATCAGAGAAAACTTTGTTGCCGATAAAGTTGATTTGCTGAATCTTGGCGGATACGCCTTCAGTAAATACAAACTTAAGGTCAGAACGGTTACGCGGCAAAGGCGTAACAACGGCTTTTACTGTCGCGTTGTACTTACCAACACTGTAGTAAAAATCTTCAAGACCTTTCTCAATGTTGCTCAGCGTTGTACGGTCAAGAGCTTCACCTTCACGAACACCAGACGCATCTAGGTTTTGTTGAAGTTGTTCTTCTTTGATCGCTTTATTCCCTGAGAATGAGATGCTTGCGATAGTTGGACGCTCTTTAACTTGAACAACCAATACGCCTTCATCGCGAAGTACTTTAACGTCCTCAAAGTTACCTGAAGCATATAATGCACGAATGATCTCCGATACATCGCCTTCATCCACTTCATCGCCAATACGCACTGGCATTTTCAGTAGAGCTGCACCTAGTGCAACACGCTGTAAACCTTCGATCTTGATATCTTGAACCACAAAATTTTGTGCCCCGTTCGCAGCCACACTAGTGGCCAATAGACTTGCGAACAGAATTTGCTTAATCGCCATACTTATTCTAATTATTCCTTGCTACTACCAATGCCTGTAAGAAACCATTTACAGACGAGTAAAATCATTAAATATTGCCAGAGCCATCAAAGAGAAGAGGATTGCCCCTCCCACTCTATATCCAATCTCCTGAATTTTCTCAGGGACAGGTTTGCGAGTAACAGCTTCAATAGCGAAAAAGAGCAAATGTCCGCCATCAAGCATAGGCAGCGGAACCAAATTAATAATACCTAAGTTAACACTAATCAGAGCCAAAAAGCCTAAGAAGTAAACCAGACCGTAATCAGCGGTTGTACCTGCGCCTTTCGCTATTGAAATAGGGCCACTCAAGTTATTTAAGCCTACATCACCAACGATGAGCTTTTTAAGCATTGTCAGCGTCAAACCAATGATTTGACCTGTTTTATCAAATGCTTTTCCTACAGACTCAATTACACCAAATTGTAACTCAAAGCGATAGTCTTCTGGCCATTCTGCGACTTCTGGAGCAATACCCGCGTAGCCAATTGTAGAACCATCAGAAAGCTCTCGACTTTTTGGCGTCATCACCAAGGACTGTTCAAGACCATTTCGTAAGACGACTAGGTCTAATGATGTCTCCGGGTTTGCACGAATTAACTCAACAACCGAAAGCCACTGTTCAATGGACTGACCATTAATCTCAATAATTTTATCGCCAGCTTCTAGCCCTGCAGAGTATGCAGCACCGTCGTCAATCACTTGAGCAAGCACTGTCGATATCTCTGGAGAGTAAGGCCTAAAACCAAGCGTTGTCATTGCAGATTCAGTTTCTGGATTAAACGACCAGTCTGAAATATCCAACGTCATTTTTTGTTCAAAGCCGATATCGTCTTGAGAAGAAACCGTTACTGTCATGGATTGGTCACCAATATGTGATATCAAACCCATATTAACGGATTCCCAATCTGCGGTTTTGATTCCTGAAACAGATTTAAGTTCCATCCCACTTTCAATTCCGGCTTGTGCAGCAATAGATTGCGGAGTGACTTCACCAATAACGGGCTTGACCGCCGGTACACCAATCAAAAACACCAACCAATATGCAAAGACGGCAAAGATAAAGTTAAATGCTGGGCCAGCACCTACAATCGCCGTTCGTTTCCACAACGGCTTCTTGTCAAAAGCATATTGTTGCTGTTCTTCAGTGATATCGTCAACACGACCATCGAGCATTTTAACGTAGCCGCCCAGTGGAATCATTGACAGACTATATTCCGTGCCATCACGACCAATTTTGCTCCAGATTGATTTACCAAAACCAATCGAGAATTTTTCAACTTTCACACCACAACGACGAGCAACCCAGAAGTGTCCAAACTCATGAACAGCGACCAGAATGCCAAGCGCTACAATAAAAGATGCGAAGTTCCACAGGATTCCACTCATGTTAGCTGCTCTTTAATAAATTGAATGGCTATTTGACGTGACATATTATCTAGCTCGAGAAGGCTTTCCAAGCTATCTAGGCCCTCAGAGTTATGTTGTTCACATACTTTGCTCATAACATGTTCGTTAATGACAGCAATATCGGTAAACTTCACTCGATTATTCAAGAAAGCATCGACTGCAATTTCGTTTGCAGCGTTAATTGCAGTGGTTGCATGCTGACCTAGGTAGCATGCCTCAATCGCTAATCTTAAACATGGGTAACGGCTAAAGTCTGGTTCCAAAAAGGTAAGTTCACCTACTTTAGTGAAATCCAGAGGCTTAACACCCGCTTCAATACGCTCAGGGTAAGACATGGTCAGCGCAATTGGCGTCGCCATATCAGGCTCGCCCATTTGAGCAAGCACGGAGCCATCCTTGTACTGCACCATTGAATGAATAACAGATTGAGGATGAATAATAACTTTTAACTGTTCTTCAGAAGCATTGAACAACCATTTCGCTTCAATATACTCTAGGCCTTTATTCATCATTGTTGCTGAGTCGACCGAGATTTTAGGACCCATAGACCAATTAGGATGAGCAATGGCACGCTCAGGGGTCACTGAATCAAGTTCTGCAACGTCGCTATAGCGAAAAGGACCGCCAGAGCCAGTCAAAAGAATATGGTTAATACCGTTCGCTTCAAGCTCACAACGGCCTAAATTAGTTTGTACGTTTTTAGGCAGGCATTGAAAGATAGCATTGTGTTCACTGTCAACAGGAAGTAGCTCAGCACCGTACTTTTCTACAGCATCAATAAACAACTGCCCAGACATCACCAAGGCTTCTTTGTTCGCAAGCAAAATACGCTTACCAGCCTTAACCGCTGACATCGTTGGAAGTAAACCGGCAGCACCAACAATAGCAGCCATTACCGTATCAACTTCTTTTAGAGAAGCGACCTGACACATACCTTCAGAACCTGAAAGCACCTGAATGTCTGGGTAATTAACTGACAACACTTCAGCCAGTTGGGACGCCGCATCTGGGCATGCCATAGCAACATAATTCGGTCGCCACTTTTCAACTAACGCCAGCATCTTTTCAACATTTGAACCCGCAGCCAGTGCAAAGACTGAATATAAAGCTGGGTTTTGCTCAACGACTTTTAGTGTACTTGCACCAATTGAGCCGGTAGCGCCAAGGATAGTTAGATTTCGCATCACATATGACCGTAGAAATGTAATAAAGGGCAGAATCACTGCCCTTTTTATTAGAATGCTAAATAAAGCAGAGCAAAGACAGGGAATGCAGCCGTTAAGCTATCTATTCTATCAAGTATACCACCATGACCAGGAATCAGATTACTACTGTCTTTCACCCCAGAAACACGCTTAAACATGCTTTCAACAAGGTCTCCAAGAACAGAGATAACGACGGTCACAAGAGTAATAACAATCATGTGAAGAGGACTTGTAAATTGGATATCAAACAAGTCAGCAAAGATCCAAGCCACGATCACCGCAGTAATAATTCCGCCAATGAGACCTTCAATCGTCTTATTGGGGCTTACCGCTGGCGCCATTTTACGCTTACCAAAGCTCTTACCTGAGAAATATGCACCGCTATCTGCAGCCCATACTAGCAAGCAAACAAACATTACGAGCTTTGCACCATGGTAAGGATCAGCATCGATACCATTAGCACGCAGAATAACGACACTCCAGAAAAATGGTAGCAGAGTCAGAACGCCAAATGCGTGACGAAGAATAGAAGAGTCTTTCCATGCTGGCATCGACTTAGGATAAGTCACAGCCATACCACTTGCGATAACCCACCAAATTGAACCGATGCTCAGAATGGCATAGTGAACGCTAGATAGGTTATTAAGACTAAATGCATCAAAAGGGATAACAGCAAAGCTTGCAGCACTGACCACAACCGTTGGAATCAATGCCAAATAACGCGATTTACTTTCAATAAACTGAGTCCACTCCCAAAAACCGAGCAGAGTGATTACCGCCAATGAAAGAATAAACGTGGGAAGTGATAACTCAAAAATACCTAGAATAACTAGGGGAGCCAAAATCAACGCCGTAATAATTCGTTGTTTCAAACCAAGAAATCCTTATTAACTGTCCATCAGAGCTTTAATTTGCTCACCGGTGCATCCAAAACGACGCTCACGATTTACAAACCAAGTCACAGCTTCTACTAAGCTGTCTTCATTAAAGTCTGGCCAGAATTGTTCAGTGAAATACATTTCGGCGTAAGCCAACTGCCAAAGCATAAAGTTACTAATGCGACACTCACCACTAGTGCGGATCAATAGGTCGACTTCAGGGATATCTGCCATAGTCAGGTGTTGTGTAATCATAGCTTCATCAATGTCTTCTACATTAATATCACCAGACTTTACCTGTTGAGCAATCGAGGTCATTGCTTGCTGAATATCCCACTTGCCGCCGTAGTTAGCCGCAATATTAATAACCATACCGGTATTGGTGCGAGTTAAAGCTTCCGCTTCTTCTATCTTCTTTTGTAGTCGATCATTAAAACGACTTTTGTCACCAATAACACGAAGCTGTAGATTATTTTTATGAAGTTTTTTTACTTCACTCGAAAGGACTGAAATAAACAGTTCCATCAAGATACCGACTTCTTCTTCAGGACGACGCCAGTTCTCACTACTAAACGCAAAAAGTGTCACGGCTTTAATGCCAAGTCTGGCTGCAGAAGAGATGGTTTTTCGGACGGCTTGAACACCGTTTTTATGGCCAAATACGCGAGGCTTGCCCTGAGCTTTTGCCCAGCGACCATTACCATCCATAATGATAGCAATGTGTTTAGGAAGAGAGTCTGTGAACGCTTGAGAATTATGCATAAAAGAGTGAATCAAATTCTAATAGTCGAACAGAGTAGCATAAAAAAACGCTGAACAGTGAGTACAGCGTTTTTCCGGAAAGAAAAGAATATGGAAAATTAAACTTCCATCAACTCTTTTTCTTTAACTGCTAAAACTTCATCTACGTTCTTAACCGCAGTGTCAGTCAGCTTTTGAATTTCATCTTGTGCTTTACGATCTTCGTCTTCTGAAATTTCTTTATCTTTAAGAAGCGCTTTTAGATCGCCATTCGCGTCACGACGGATGTTACGGATAGCAACACGGCCACCTTCAGCTTCGCCACGAACGATTTTAACTAGGTCTTTACGACGCTCTTCCGTTAGCGGTGGAAGTGGAACGCGGATAACCGTACCAGCAGACATTGGGTTTAGACCTAGGTCAGACGTCATGATTGCTTTTTCAACTAGAGGAGTCAGTGTTTTGTCAAACACTGTAATTGCTAGTGTACGCGCGTCTTCAGCGATAACGTTAGCTACTTGAGTCAAAGGCGTTGGCGCACCGTAGTACTCAACAGTAAGACCAGAAAGTAGGCTCGGGTGAGCACGGCCTGTACGAATCTTTTGTAGGCTGTTTTTTAGTGCATCAACACTTTTTACCATGCGCTCTTGAGCGTCTTTTTTGATTTCGTTAATCACAATTTCACCTTGATTATGTTCTTTCTTCAAGAAAGCTTTTTATTTGGAGTGATAAGGATAAGCTTACCAAAGCACGAAGCCTCAGTAAGCCCGAAAAATTAGTCAGCGTCGCTGATTAATGTACCTTCAGTTTCACCCATAACCACGCGACGCAATGCGCCTGGCTTATTCATGTTAAATACGCGGATTGGCATTTTGTGATCACGTGCTAGCGTAAATGCAGCCAAGTCCATTACTTTCAATTCTTTCTCAAGAATTGTGTTGTAAGACAAAGTATCATACAGCTCTGCGTCTGGGTTTGCTACTGGGTCTGCAGTAAATACACCATCTACTTTTGTCGCTTTTAGAACTACGTCAGCTTCGATTTCGATACCACGTAGACATGCAGCAGAATCCGTCGTAAAGAATGGGTTACCAGTACCAGCAGAGAAGATCACAACGCGACCTTGACGTAGTTGGCTGATTGCATCTGCCCAGTTGTAGTCGTCACACACACCTTTAAGAGGGATTGCTGACATTACACGTGCGTTTACGTAAGCACGGTGTAGAGCGTCACGCATTGCAAGGCCATTCATTACCGTTGCAAGCATACCCATGTGGTCACCAACAACGCGGTTCATGCCTGCTTCAGCAAGACCTGCACCGCGGAAAAGGTTACCGCCACCGATAACAACACCTACTTGAACACCTAGTTCAACCAATTCTTTTACTTCTTGAGCCATACGATCAAGGACCGTCGCGTCAATACCAAAACCTTCTTCGCCTTGTAGTGCTTCGCCGCTAAGTTTTAACAGAATACGTTGATACGCCGGTTTAGGGTTCGTAGTCATGGAGTTTACCTTCCAAAGAGTTGATGATTAACAGTCATGGATAAAAACTGATTAGTTCAGTTCGCATTCATAACAGCTAAAGCCAAAAATAATTCACTATTCATAAAAAGACCGCAGCATTTGCCACGGTCTTTTTTCAATCAATACGCTAAGGATTAACCTTGTTGTACCGCTGCAACTTCGTCTGCGAAGCTCATTTCAGCAGCTTTCTCGATACCTTCACCAACTTCTAAACGAACGAAGGTAGTAACTGATGCGCCTTTTTCTTTAAGAATGTCAGCAACAGTTTTCTTAGGTTCCATGATGAAAGCTTGACCAGTAAGAGATACTTCGCCCGTGAATTTCTTCATACGGCCGATAACCATTTTCTCAGCGATCTCTTGAGGCTTGCCTTCGTTCATAGCGATTTCAACTTGAACAGCTTTTTCTTTTTCTACTACGTCAGCAGGTACGTCAGATGGGTTAACGTACTCAGGCTTAGAAGCAGCAACGTGCATAGCGATGTGCTTAAGCGTTTCAGCTTCGCCTTCACCAGCAACAACAACACCGATTTTCTCGCCGTGACGGTAAGAAGCAAGTGCAACACCTTCGATTAGCTCAACGCGGCGGATGCTGATGTTTTCACCGATTTTAGTTACTAGCGCAATACGTGCGTCTTCAAACTTAGCTTGAAGTGCAACGATATCTAAACGCTCTGCTAGAGCAGCTTCAGCAACTTCGTTAGCGAACGCAAGGAAACCTGCATCTTTAGCTACGAAATCAGTTTGGCAATTAACTTCAAGAAGAGCAGCAACGCCAGCGTCTTCTTTAATAACGATTGTGCCTTCTGCAGCAACGTTACCAGCTTTTTTAGCTGCTTTCGCTGCGCCAGATTTACGCATATTTTCAATTGCTAGCTCGATGTCGCCTTCAGCAGCAACAAGCGCTTTTTTACATTCCATCATGCCCGCAGCTGTGCGTTCACGAAGTTCTTTAACTAGAGCTGCAGTTACAGTTGCCATTCTCTATTCCTCAGTTAATTCTAAAAAAGATAAAAAACAGGGGCCTCATTAAATGGCCCCTGATATTGACTGTATTTAGCTTGCTTCAAATATCAATATGACACCTGAATATGAACTAAATATGGCTCAGAGCCGCTATTATTCAGCTTCTACGAAACCGTCTTTTTCAGCAGCAGCAGCGATAACAACGTCTTTGTTACGGCCTTCTTTAACCGCGTCAGCAGCAGCGTTAAGGTAAAGCTGTACTGCACGGATTGCATCGTCATTACCAGGAATGATGAAGTCAATGCCGTCTGGGTTAGAGTTAGTATCAACTACAGCGTAAACTGGGATACCTAGGTTGTTAGCTTCTTTAACTGCGATGTGTTCGTGATCAGCATCGATTACGAATAGAGCGTCAGGTAGGCCGCCCATGTTCTTGATACCACCAAGAGATTTCTCTAGCTTCTCCATTTCGCGAGTACGCATTAGAGCTTCTTTCTTAGTAAGCTTGTCGAAAGTACCGTCTTGAGCTTGCGCTTCAAGTTCTTTCAGACGCTTGATAGACTGACGAACAGTTTTGTAGTTCGTTAGCATACCGCCTAACCAGCGGTTGTTAACGTAGAACTGGTTGCTGTTGATAGCAGCTTCTTTAACAGCTTCAGATGCAGCACGCTTAGTACCAACAAAAAGAACTTTACCTTTCTTCTCGCCAACTTTAGCAATTTCAGCTAGAGCTTCGTTGAACATTGGTACAGTTTTTTCTAAGTTGATGATATGAACTTTGCTACGAGCACCAAAGATGAATGGCTTCATTTTTGGGTTCCAGTAACGAGTTTGGTGACCGAAGTGAACACCAGCTTTAAGCATATCGCGCATTGATACAGTTGCCATTTTAAAATCCTCTATGGGGTTAGGCCTCCACACTCCCCATGAATCCGACCCCTAACAACTAACCACTTTTCAGCCGTTATCTGTGTTGTTGAGGCACCCCGGAACATGTGTCGGAATGTGTGTGATTTAAAGAAATAAGTTAGTAGACACAAAGCTTGTTTCGCCAAATGGAGAAAACAGTCCTGATGTCCGGCGCGCTTTATACCATATTTTGTCTATCTATGGCTAGAAAAAAATCTACAAATGGCGACTGCTATACTGATCCCTAACGGTGAATTTTCTCTATAAAATAGTGTCCTATTCAAATCGCGTCTGCGTCATTAAACCGAACATTATCTACTCAGATTGAGCAGTATCCACCAATATTGTGCGGACATGGGAATGTTGCGCTAAAATGCTGCACTGATAGAATAGCCCCAATATGCACACTTAGGTGCTACCAAATTAAGAGATATGCAATGGCTGTAAAAATTAAAACTGCTGAAGAAATTGAAAAAATGCGCGTTGCCGGCAAGCTGGCTTCTGAAATTCTAGAGATGATTGAACCTCACATCCAAGTAGGTACAACGACAGAAGAACTGAACAAAATCTGTCACGAGTACGCTCTAGAAAGAGGCGCATACTCAGCACCACTTGATTACCACGGTTTCCCTAAGTCAATCTGTACGTCTATCAACCACATCGTGTGTCATGGTATTCCAGCATCACAAGATGAGACTGGCAGCACAGGTCAATTTAAACCTGCAGTACTAAAAGACGGCGACATTCTGAATGTTGATATCACTGTGATTGTTCCTGATGACGAAAACGCAGACCTAAGCGTTCGCCCACAAGGTTACCACGGTGACACTTCTAAGATGTTCCTTGTTGGTGAAGTTTCACCTGCAAATAAGCGTCTATGTATGGTTGCTCAAGAAGCACTTTACGAAGGTATGCGTCAAGTTAAGCCTGGGGTTCAACTTGGTCAGATCGGTACTGCTATCGAGAAGTACATCAAGACAAACAACAAGAACAACCCACGCGCTAAGTTCTCGATTGTAAAAGATTACTGTGGCCACGGCATTGGTTCTGAGTTCCACGAAGATCCACAAGTCGTTCACTACAAGAACAACGACCGCACAGTGCTTAAATCGGGAATGTGTTTCACTATTGAGCCAATGATCAACGCTGGTAAGTTTGGCTGTCGTCTAGATGACGAAGATAGCTGGACAGTATACACAGCAGACAGCAAGAACTCTGCACAATGGGAACACACATTGGTTGTTACCGATACTGGTTGTGAAGTACTAACCCTGCGCAGCAATGATACTATTCCACGTATCATGAAGAACGCTTAGTTCATCAAACTGAACGCATCAGCCTTTTAAAAATATCCTCGCATTGTCGAGGATATTTTTTTATCTGCTCAATTTCGATTTTCCATCAGCATCTGTTAAATTGTTTACTATTCTCATTTGCTTGCACGGATAGCAGACTATGCCTTATCAATGCCCTCTTACGTTCAATGACGAACAAATTGAAATCTGCGAATTAAAAAATCAGCTCGAAATTTTCACGCAGTATCAAAAAAGTGAATTTCTGAATCATCACCCAGTTACCGACCTGGTACTGCTGCGGTCCGAATACATGGACTTACTTCTCAATCGATTATGGGAGCACTTAGGATTCAACAAACTGCCTCATATTGCCCTTGTCGCGGTAGGTGGTTATGGTCGAGGTGAGCTTCATCCTCTATCTGACATTGATATCTTAATCGTCTCGCAAAAAACACTACCACCAGCACTAGGCGAAAAGGTCAGTCAATTCATTACCCTACTTTGGGACTTGAAACTCGAAGTTGGTCACGCCGTGCGTACAATTGCAGAGTGTCTTGATATCGGCACCGATGATTTAACCGTTGCCACTAACCTGCAAGAGTCACGCTTACTGTGTGGCAGCGAAGACACCTTTCAAGAACTTAAGCTAAAGATCCATTCTGATTCATTTTGGCCAAGTGAGACCTTCTACAAAGCTAAGATTCAAGAACAAAGAGAGCGTCATGCTCGCTACCACGACACCACTTACAATCTAGAACCTGATATCAAATCAACCCCTGGCGGCTTACGAGACATCCACACGTTAAGCTGGGTAGCACGTCGACACTTCGGTGCGACATCTTTGCTAGAGATGAGTAAGTACGGCTTTCTTACCGATGCCGAGTATCGTGAGTTAGTTGAATGCCAAGATTTCCTATGGCGTGTTCGCTTTGCATTGCATATTGAACTGCGCCGTTACGACAACCGTTTAACGTTCGCACACCAAGCTCAAGTCGCTGAACATCTAGGTTATACCGGTGAAGGAAACCGTGGCGTTGAAATGATGATGAAGGAATTCTACCGAACACTTCGTCGCGTAGCAGAGCTCAATAAGATGCTGCTTAAATTGTTTGATCAAGCGATCATCAATGGCGGTGAGACGCAAGAAGCAGAAATTCTCGATAACGACTTCCAGCGTCGAGGTTCACTGATCGAAGCCCGTAAGCCCGCCCTATTCCAAGCAAGGCCGGAAACAATTCTTGATATGTTTATCCATATCGCGAATGACTCTTCAATCGAAGGGGTCAGCCCTCCAACATTACGACAGTTGCGAACGGCACGTCGCCGATTAAACCGCTTCCTGCATACCATCCCTGAAGCACGTGACAAATTCATGGCACTGGTTCGCCACCCGAATGCTCTGCACAAAGCCTTTAGCTTGATGCACAAGTTAGGCGTGCTCTCAGCGTATTTGCCACAGTGGAGCCAAATTGTTGGTCAGATGCAATTTGACCTTTTCCACGCTTACACCGTTGATGAGCACAGTATTCGTCTTCTCAAGCATATTAACCGTTTCGGCCAAATAGAAAACCACGACAAACACCCTATTTGTTGTGAAGTGTATCCAC
The DNA here is from genome assembly GCF_963898195.1 of Vibrio sp. L3-7. Classification (NCBI taxonomy): domain Bacteria; kingdom Pseudomonadati; phylum Pseudomonadota; class Gammaproteobacteria; order Vibrionales; family Vibrionaceae; genus Vibrio; species Vibrio sp. L3-7. The sequence goes on from NZ_CAWQUW010000073.1 coordinate 85,732, forward strand.
GCGTTCAGAAGAAAGAATTACTGATTCTTGCGGCTATCTTTCATGACATCGGTAAAGGCCGTGGTGGAGACCACTCAGAAATTGGCGCTGTCGAGGCTTACTCTTTCTGTATTGAGCATGGATTATCGAAACCAGAAGCCAAACAAGTATCATGGTTGGTACAAAATCACCTGTTAATGTCTGTTACCGCTCAGCGCCGTGATATCCATGATCCAGAAGTGATCACCGAATTCGCCAAGAAAGTTCGCGATGAAGAGTCGTTGGAGCTGCTCGTTTGCCTAACCGTTGCAGACATTTGTGCAACCAACCCTGAACTATGGAACAGCTGGAAGCGCACTTTGTTGGCTGAATTGTTTCATTCAACACAAAGAGCACTGCGCCGTGGTTTAGAAAACCCGGTCGATGTAAGAGACCGTATTCGCCACAACCAACAAATGGCCTCAGCATTGCTACGTAAAGAAGGCTTCACTGCGCGTGAAATTGAAGTGCTTTGGCAGCGTTTCAAAGCCGACTACTTCTTACGTCATACACACAAGCAAATTGCTTGGCATTGTGAACATCTGCTTCGCTTAGAAGACCCAAGCCAACCTTTAGTACTGATCAGTAAGAAAGCCACTCGTGGTGGTACTGAAGTCTTTGTTTACTGTAAAGACCAAGCCGCACTGTTCGCGACTGTGGTTGCCGAACTCGATCGACGTAACTTTAACGTTCATGATGCGCAGGTGATGGTCAGTAAAGACGGACATGTTTTGGATACTTTTATTGTTCTAGACCAACATGGTAAAGCGATTGATGAAGCAAGGCATAAAGCCGTCGCCAAACACCTGACCCATGTTCTAGCCGATGGTCGCCCAACTAAGATAAAAACACGTCGCACACCTCGTAACTTACAGCATTTCAAAGTGAAGACTTTGGTTGAATTTCTACCAACCAAGAGTAAAAAACGCACCTTGATGGAGTTAAGAGCGCTCGACACACCGGGGCTGCTGGCTCAAGTAGGTGCGACCTTTGCTGAATTGGACATTAATTTACATGGTGCGAAAATCACCACCATAGGTGAACGTGCAGAAGATTTATTTATTCTAACCAGTGAAGCTGGAGGAAGGCTTTCAGAGGAACAGGAACAAGCGTTAAGAGAAAGGTTAACTGAGCATGTTTCTGAACTCGCGCCCTAGAAAACGGATTTGGCGATAGAAATCAATTTAGATCAGGGAAATACATTCAGATCTAGAAAATAAGTTTGACCTTAGATAACAGGTTTAATAGCCGAGTAAGTGTGGGTAAAGATAGAGAGCGATCTTGCCCACAACTTACAATCAATTCCCATATATCAACTATCTAGCTCGTGATTAGGCTGCTACATTGATTAAGTCAATTACATAAAAGTATTACATTCATAAACTAGAGGTCGCTTATGTATCCAAACCTCACTGGCTTAGGTATCCACGAACCTAAACAGATTGAACGTTACTCCCTTCGCCAAGAAGCACATAAAGATATTCTCAAGATTTACTTTCGTAAACAGAAAGGCGAATTGTTCGCGAAAAGCGTCAAGTTCAAGTACCCGCGACAAGTGAAAAGTGTGCTTGTTAGTGGTGGCAATAATCAATACAAAGAAGTGACTGAGATAAACCGCAACCTCACTCTTGTGATTGATGAACTAAATAAGATCACCAAACCTACGCCAACCACTGAGGTGGATGTGAAGCAGAAGATCCTCACCGACTTGCGCCACTTAGAGAAAGTGGTTTCGAGCAAGATCTCCGAGATCGAAGCGGATCTAGCAAAGCTTAAATGATCCTGCGATAAACGAAATCGCTATTAAATTCTAGCTATTTCATTCAAATTGCACAGAAATCAAAAAAGGGCTGATATCACTATCAGCCCTTTGTTTTTTGTTCTATTTTCTATTTTCTATTTTGATCTCTTACTTGGAACAACGGAATTCAGCATTAAGTAAGTCGATATTCCACTCAAAGGTTTCAAATAATCTTAACCACGTTTCATCTAGATTAGCCTTCATCACTAACTCTTTTTTTGTAAAGGGGTGGATGAAGCGCAGCTCAGAGGCGTGCAATAACAGACGGTGCGAGTCTAAATCATCACGGAACAGTCGATTGTGTTTGCCGTCACCATGTGAAGTATCACCAACGATAGGGTGTCTTAGGTGTGCCATATGGCGACGTAATTGATGTTTTCGCCCTGTCTTTGGCATCATCTCAACCAAACAGTAGCGACTGGTAGGAAAACGGCCCGTTGAGTATGGCACTTCTACTTTTGCTAGCGGCTCGTAAACGGTTACCGCTTCTTGTGGTTCTTTATCTTCTTTTGCAAATTTGTCTGCAATCTTATCTAGCTCTACCTTGAGTGCGTAATCTAAAGCGTCACCCTCTTCTATCCAGCCACGAACAATCGCATGATATGTTTTTTGCATCTCATGGTTCGCGAACATTGGCATCACCTCAGAGGCTACCTCACTCGAAAGCGCAAACACCAATACACCGGATGTTGGGCGATCTAAACGGTGCAGTGGAAATACGTGCTGACCAATTTGGTCACGCAGTGTTTGCATCACAAATTGTGTCTCATGTTTATCCAACCATGAGCGATGGACCAACATGCCCGCAGGCTTGTTCACTGCGACAAAATATTCATCTTGATAAATGATCTCTAGCATTACGCACATACCTCATCAATGCTCTGAATTGTCACTAGCAATTCGGCTTTGTCTGCCTCATTTTTCCACACTTCACTAAAATAAGGATAGATAGCAAAACCTTTTGGTAAATTCATTTGCGCATCCATCATTGCGTTGATCTTAACGATAAAGATCCACTGCAACCACTCTTCAGGTGGTAACAAATCAATAGCAAAAGGTTCAACGCTCGCCAACGCTTCTTCCGATGGAGGAGAACTGCTCCATAAAGAACACTGGCGCATTTGTCGTTCTAATTGTTGAAGTAAAAGAGGTAACTTTGTGGCAACTGTCATTTTTCACCAAGTTATTTATCTAGTGACCTTGAAATTGGGGCATAGAGTACCATCTATTGAGGAAAGAAAGTTAGGAGCTTATTACTATGGAAACGATTCACACGCTCACTCAGTTGCTGAAAAATAGCGGTTGCCAATACGATATCTATGACCTCGGTCGCCGTATCCAGAAAATCGACAACACCCTATTCTCTGATGTTGAGCAAGGGAAACAGCCATACCCATTCCCACTGCAGAAACAGGCTCACTTAGCGATTAGCTACTGGAATGAACACAAGCAGCCGTGGATTTGGTTCCTAAAATTCAAACTCGATGAAAGAGGCCTATTACATCAGGGTGATGTTGGTAATTTCTTAAAGTTTGTTATCGAAGCAATGGGCACTCGTTTGAACGGCGAGATCAGCGAAGAGCAACAACAAAAGCTGTCAAACAACCCATACACTTTCAAGCCTTCAGAAGACAAAATGGCAGTATTCCATAGCCAGGTAAGAGCAGGATTAGACCTTACGACCAGCCAATACTACGAACACGCTCAACATTACTTCACGGGTGAGCTAGATTGGAACAACTGGAAAACCGTTGGTCTTCAAGGCATCACAGATATGTGCGCTCGCTTAAGCCACAAACAAAACGGTGTAGCGATTCGCAAAGCACTTCATAAGCTGCCATCAGAACCTCTTTACGCAACGTTAGGCGCGCTTGAGCATACGCAAATCAATGACAAGCTCGCTCAGCGATTACAAGAAATGGCAGAGAATGAAATCACAAGTAAAGAGCCAGATCTGTTCTTACTTTCAGCATTGATACGTGCCCTTTCTGGCGCAAAGCAAAGTACAACGAATGCCGTGATTAACAAAATTTTGGCTAGTCCACGCTTAAGCCACCAAGAGGTGTTGATTGGTATAGCAGGCCGCAGTTGGAGCGCCTTACAAGATCCGGTCATTGCTGAGCAATTCTTGCTGCGTCTCGCACAAACAGGCAATCAAAACCTATTCAATCAATTATTTGCTGATTTAGTGATGATTCCAGCGTTAAGAATGGTATTTTTACCGCTATTGAACTCGAACCCATCACCAGAACTCGCCAACGCACTTGTTGAGTTACAACAAGCGGCAAAAGCTCAATAAGTTAATAGCTTAATAGCTTAATAGCTTAATAATCACGATTGAGATTAAGAGATAAAAAGGAAGTATCGATTAAATGATGGATAACTTATTGGCTATTTTGTTTTTGTGCTTCTTTTGCTTTTTATTTTGGCAACAGCGCAGGCAATCCGAACTAGCAAAAACGGCCATTGCGAGAAAATGTAAAGAGCTCGACTTGCAGTTATTAAATGTTGCCTTCAGTGGTCATAAGCTTAAGATGCGCCATGAGTTGACCACAATTTGGCGCTGGCACACGGTGTACCAATTTGAGTTTTCGGCTTTAGGAGACGACTGTTATAAAGGGCAACTGACAATGGTGGGGTTTCGCTCTATGCGCTTTGAGCTACAGCCTCATAGAATGTAACATCACAATAATTGGTATAACGATATTCATGATAGGGGCCAAACTGATCTTGTTTGGTCTCTTTAAATGCAAAGCCTAACTTTTCGAGTAACTTAATGGATGGGTTATGACCAACATTGACCGTCGCAATAACACTCGTTAAGTGCTTTTCAAAACAAGCCAAACCAAAAAATGGCTTCAACACCTCACTCGCTAGCCCTTGATGCCAATGTTCTTTATCCAGAATAAAACCCAGTTCATGTTTCTCACCTTCAGATGAAATAAACAGATGCCCAAGGTACTCCCGGGTTTGGTTATGGATAATAGCCCGACAAAAACCAACATTATCGTTCAATATGTCTTGAAATAAGTGTTTTGCAGAAGTGATCGAGTGCGGCCCATTCATTTCAGCACGATTAATGGGGCTGCAATTCAACTTGATAAAGTCATGTTCTAACTGCTCGGTATAAGGTACCAACAGCGTTCTTGAAGTTGCTATCGTCATAAAACACTCCTTGTGTTGACCATTAGCAGGAAAGCAGATGCAAGGCTTTTAGATAAAAATCTCTTAGATGAAAAGCGCCTAGGTAACAAAGTGCCTAGATAAAGAAACGCCCTAAAAAAGAAAAGCCCCGACACCGAAGTGTCAGGGCTAGGGTCTTACTCGCAGCAGTCCGGCTACTAATTAATGCTCCATGCATCATCCATAATAGTGGCTGTAATCCTTCAGCTCTTTCCTTTACTTCGCCGTCCTAGCGGTGTCCCAATCATCCTGAAAGCTAACAATCCTAGTTAGCGCACATCACTTGTTCCGTGAGCGGTGTCCTTTACATCATCCTGATGCTAATCCAACCCTTTGTCCTAAAGGTGTCCATTGTCATTCCGTTGCAGCTAACTTCCTGTTAACTGTCTGTATCCCTACAATGTCCTTACGCTCCATGCTTGATCACTCAATCCTAAGTAACCAAATCTTCATCCTGAAGATAACCAAATCCTTGGTGCTTTCCTGTTCCGTGTCAGAATCCTTCCGACAAGGTTTAATTTACGCGATTTAAGATTTTGGACAATAGATTTGCATCACACTTTTAATCCAACCAAGTTGTTAATTAAATAAAACAACTAAAAATCAGAGCCTTAACCATATGCACATCAATCTCTCTAATGATATATTCGTGTTATCTCACAACCTTTGTAAGAGATCTCTCACAAGCCATAGGCGCTTTTATGATTCGCTATCATTCACTCGAGCGAGTAAAATAGAAAAAGACTAAAAACGGAGGTCAGCATGCTCACTAAAGATGTGTCTGAAGAGTTAAAATCGGTGCTTGAAGGACTACAAGCACAAGGGAAAGAGCCGACAGTTGCTTTAGTTAAGGCTCGCATGAGTACATCCGTTCCTATGCCCGCTTTAATCACAACCATCAAGAGCTGGAAAACAGCCAATCGCGTCCCTAAAGTGGAAGTTGCGACACAAGAAGCGCCAGCACTCGATCGTGTTAGCCAACTAGAAAAGCAAATCCTTGAACTTACCACTCGCGTTGCCACGCTTGAAGCCAAGTTAACTGAACAATAAGTTAACTGAGCAATAAGCTAACTGGTCAATAAGGCAACAGAGCAATAAATTTACAGATAATAAGCCAACAGAGAAATAGAACACTATGAAGATATGGGTTGATGCGGACGCTTGTCCCAAGGTTATCCGTGAAACAATTGTACGCGCAGCTGAGCGCACGGGTGTGGAATGCACCTTTGTAGCAAACCATTTGGTTCCCGTTCCCAAGCGCAACAACATACATTCAATTCAAGTGCCGAGTGGATTTGATATTGCAGATGATGAAATCGTAAAACGCACTGAACCGGGCGATCTGGTGATTACATCCGATATACCTCTGGCTGACGAAGTGATCACCAAAGGTGCGCTTGCTTTAAGCTCTCGCGGCGAGCTTTACACCAAAGAGACCATCAAAGCGCGTCTCAACATTCGTGACTTTATGGATACCATGCGTTCAAGTGGCATTCAAACTGGCGGACCAAGCACCCTTTCTCAAACCGACCGTCGTGAGTTCGCAAACCACCTCGATCGCCTGCTAGCTAAACGCTAAACGCAGTCTTTCTAATGACGACAACTTTAGAAATCGTCACTTAGTCAATACAGCCCCGATGAAATTTTAATCGACCTACTCCGTTCTTGATATTTATTACAATAACGGAGTATTGCTTATGATTCGTCGAATCGCCCTCTCGCTATCCATTGTTTTTGGCAGCACCCAACTTTCTTTTGCCGATGAAGACTTTGCTGATGAAGAGTACGGAATCATCGGAGGAAGCATCACCTATGGTGAAAGTGTTTTCTCCACTAAAAGTGCCCCTCAATTTGGCGCGACACCCAACCTATTCTACTCAGGTCCAAAAGGTTTCATCGATGGCAGCCTAGCCAATTGGCAGCTGTTACCCTATGTTGGGCTATCTGGAAACTGGCGCTTTGCTGAAGTATCAGACACCGTTGTTGACCTACCTAACGGCATTCAAGACCGAGATGGTAATGGAGAGCTGGGGATAACTTTAGGCACGGTAGGGGCACGCCTCACCTACTTACACGATGTGACTTCAGAACATGACGGCTACGAAGTTCAGCTTCACTTAGGCAGAACATTAGAAACCTGGACGCAACCATTCACTATTACGCCTTACATAGAAATCGACTATCGAGACAAGAAACTGTCCAATCACCTGTATGGTATTTCTAACACCGAATCTTCTGCCTCAGGGTTAAACCAGTTTGATGCGGGATCGACGCTTGTTTATCAAGCAGGGTTAATCGGGCTTTATGAGTTCACGCCAACCTGGATTGGTATCGCACGCGCAGACTTAATTCATCACGACAGCGACAGCGCATTAATACAACAAGATTTGGGCTGGTCATTGGAGTTTGGCGTCACCTATCGGTTTGCAGGATTGTAAATTTACTGGCTCATACAAAAAGAGCCTGCATCAATGCAGGCTCTTGGGTATATCATCTTTTATTCAGTTAATAAGCGAATCAAAATGTTCGCCCATCACTGTTAACTAAGGCGTGTAGAAAGTTGCAGCACCTGGACCTACTGGTAGACCAAATACGAATACCCATAAGTAGAACAAGATACTCCAACCGAACATGAATACCATTGAGTAAGGCAGCATTGTCGCAATCAGTGTACCAATACCTAGGTTCTTCATGTAACGAGTCGCTACTGCAAGGATAAGACCGAAATAGCTCATCATTGGTGTAATGATGTTCGTTGTTGAATCACCGATACGGTAAGCCGCTTGAATCGTTTCTGGTGCATAGCCTACTAGCATAAGCATTGGAACGAAGATTGGCGCTGTTACTGCCCACTGTGCAGACGCTGAACCGATCATCAGGTTAATGAAGCCACACATTAAGATAAATGCGAAGAACAACATTGGACCCGTTAAGCCAATATCTTGTAAGAAGCTAGCGCCACCTACAGCAACGACTTGACCAAAGTTCGTCCACTTAAAGAAAGCAACAAACTGTGCAGCAAAGAAGACAAGAACAATGTACATGCCCATTGAAGACATAGACGTCGCCATTGCATTAATCACATCACGATCATTCTTCATTGAACCGGTAACTTTACCGTAAACAAAACCAGGAATAGCAAAGAATACAAAGATAAACGCGACGATACTTTTCAGGAATGGAGAACCTGAAATCGTGCCCGCCTCTGAACGCAGAACACCGTCAGCAGGAACAACAGTCCAAGCTAAAAGCGCACTGACGATTAATACTGCAACACCCGCAAACTTAAGGCCTTTCTTCTCAGTATCATTGAGCTTACCCATTGAGTCATTTGAAAGGTCTTCAGACGCGTCTTCGTCGTTGTATTTACCCAGCTTAGGTTCAACAATCTTCTCTGTTACAAATGCACCTGCAATCGAGATAAAGAAGGTCGAAACAAACATGAAGTACCAGTTTGATTCAGGACCAACAGAGTAAGATGGATCAAGCATTTGTGCTGCAGTTTCGGTAATACCCGAAAGCAGTGGATCAACCGTACCGATAAGTAGGTTGGCAGAATAACCACCAGAGACACCAGCAAATGCAGCCGCTAAACCTGCAAGAGGGTGACGACCTAAAGAATGGAAAAGCATCGCTGCAAGTGGGATAAGAACTACATAACCAAGCTCAGATGCAGTATTCGAAATAATACCTGCAAAGACGACAGTTACTGTCACCATGCGCTGAGAGGCACCCATTACCATGCCGCGCATTGCAGCAGATAAAAGACCAGAATGTTCAGCAATGGCTACACCTAGCATGGCAACAAGCACGGTGCCTAAAGGAGCAAAGCCAACAAAATTTGTAACGAGATTTGTAACGATAAGTTGTAGGCCTTCTGCATTAAGCAGGCTTACAACGTGGATCATACCATCAGCAGCACGACCACTAGCACCTTCGGGGCGAGGGTCCATTACAGACACTTCAAAGTAACCGGCAATACCTGAAGAAACTAGGATTGCGACACAGAAGATTGCAAAAAGAGTGATTGGGTGGGGTAAAAGGTTCCCCAAATATTCAACGCTGTCTAAAAAGCGTGTGAAAATAGGTTTCTTTGGTGCGTTGTTTTTTATTGAAGCAGATGAACTCATCTGTTCCCTCCTTGTGTAGTGATTCCTGTGCAATTGTGACAAAGATGTTCAAATTGCCAGCGAAGGGTACGCGACAAAATTATCAATTAGAAATTCAAAATGTTACAAGATGTGTAACAAACGACGACTTTTAACTCTATTTGAACAATTAATTAGCAAATAAATCTACATTAAATACAAAAACTAGATTTATAATTCACAATTACGCATTCACTACAGATATAACTGATGATATAACTCATTGATTCATTTAAAAACAAAGCACAGCGTACTTTAAATAAGCACTCAATATTCAGCAAGGTTCCTCTCGAAGGAAAAGAAAAACAGACAAATGAATGAAGTTTGACTTTCCCCTCGTTTTTACACACGTGTCACATCATATTGACGGTTATTTTTGAACCGCTTTAAATCTTGGATTGGATTTACAGATCACATAGTGACGCCCTCTACGCTTAACTATCTGGCAATCAGGGTGACGGCTTTTCGCACTTTTAAGTGATTTAACAACTTTCATTATTTAGCTCCCTTACGTAATTGACCAAAGCGACGAGTAAAGTTAGCAACGCGTCCCTCTTTATGTAGCACTCTCTGTTTACCCGTATAGAAAGGATGCGATTTTGCAGACACTTCAATCGTGAAATAAGGGTAAGTATTGCCATCTTCCCATTCGATAGTACGTTCTGTTTTCAACGTTGAGCCAATCAAGAAGTATTCATCAACACTGGTGTCATGGAACACCACTGTGCGGTAGTCAGGGTGGATATTCGGTTTCATTGTATTTCCCTAAAGATTTAAATTGATATGTTATAACATATCAAATGATAATTATTATCAAAAGAAAAACAAGCGATTTTATGATATTTTTTAACCATAGATTGTAATCAGAGAACCTTCCCTCATGTACTCCATTGAACCTATTGGCTTTATAGAGTCTCCCTATAAAGAGAAGTTTGCAGTACCAAGGCAGCCTAGGTTGGTACCAACATCTAGCTCAAGAGTTAGGCTTGCTGACGCAGCAAACTGTCTTGAATCCGTTCGTGGTATTGAGCAATTTAGCCATGTGTGGCTGCTGTTTCTGTTCGATAAGAACCTTGAAGCAGGCTGGAAACCAACAGTAAGGCCACCTCGACTTGGCGGTAATGAACGCATTGGTGTCTTCGCATCGCGTGCCACTTTTAGGCCGAATGGAATAGGCATGTCTGCAGTTGAGCTCAAAGGTGTATCTCAAGAAAAGGGACAAACTTGGTTAGAGCTAGGCAGCGTTGATCTCGTCGACGGCACGCCTATTATCGATATCAAACCTTATATCCCCTACTCAGATTCAATTCCCGATGCACTAGGAGGGTTTGCCGCCGATGAACCTGAAGTGTTAGATGTGAACTTCTCGCAGCAAGCCCAAAGTAAGTTGTCTGGTCACCCACAGGCGCGTCATATCATTCAGGTGATCAAAGAAGTGCTAGGCCAAGATCCAAGGCCCGCTTATAAGAAAGGTAAGCCAGACAGCAAGGAATATGCGGTAAATTTGTTCGATCTTAACGTGAAATTCGTTGTTGAAACGCTTTTCATCAATGTTACCGACATTGAACGCTTTTGAGATCCCAAATAGGCTGATATTATATGCGGCTATATCAGATTTGCTGTTGTCACTCACTGCAGCAAATTTTCTTTTATCAATGATGAAACGGATACCATAGAATGCGTACCAGTAACTACCTTCTTTCTACTCTGAAAGAGACTCCAAACGACGCAGAAGTTATCAGCCACCAGCTGATGCTACGTGCAGGTATGATCCGTAAGCTAGCTTCAGGTTTATATACTTGGCTACCTACTGGTCTACGTGTGCTGCGTAAAGTCGAAAATATCGTTCGCCAAGAGATCGATAATGCAGGTGCCGTTGAAATCTTGATGCCCGTAGTTCAACCGTTTGAGCTTTGGGAAGAGACTGGCCGTTCTGAAAAGATGGGCCCTGAGCTACTTCGTTTCACAGACCGTCATTCTCGTCCATTCGTTCTTAGCCCAACAGCAGAAGAAGTGGTAACGAGCCTAGTACGTAACGAGATCAGCTCTTACAAACAGCTACCTCTAAACCTGTACCAAATCCAGACTAAATTCCGTGATGAACGCCGCCCTCGTTTTGGCGTAATGCGTGCACGTGAATTCTCTATGATGGATGCGTACAGCTTTGATATCGATAAAGAAGGCTTAGAAAAGTCTTACCAAGCGATGCACGATGCTTACTGTAAAGCATTCGATCGCATGGGCCTTGAGTACCGTCCAGTATTGGCAGACTCTGGCGCAATCGGCGGCAGCGGCTCTCAAGAGTTCCACGTTCTTGCTGAAAGCGGCGAAGACCTAATCGCATTCTCTTCTGAGTCTGATTACGCAGCGAACATCGAGAAAGCAGAAGCACTAGCTCCTACTGAAGAAATTGCAGCGCCAACTAAAGAGATGGAACTGGTTGATACGCCAAACGCAAAAACAATCGCAGAACTTGTAGAGCAACACGGTCTAGCAATCGAGAAGACCGTTAAGACTCTATTCGTTAAAGCGTCTGATGAAGTAGAAGCAGATATCATTGCTCTAATCATCCGTGGTGATCACGAGCTTAACGAAGTGAAAGCAGAGAATCTTCCACAAGTTGCTTCTCCGCTAGAGATGGCTTCTGAAGAAGAGATCCGTGCACTTGTTGGTGCTGGTCCTGGTTCACTAGGTCCTGTTGGCCTAGAGCTACCATTCATCGTTGACCGCTCTGTTGTTGTAATGAGTGACTTCGGCGCTGGCGCAAACGTAGACGGTAAGCACTACTTCGGTATTAACTGGGGTCGTGACGTTGAGCTTGCTCAAGTTGAAGACCTGCGTAACGTTGTTGAAGGCGACCTTAGCCCATGTGGTCAAGGTACTATCCAGCTTAAGCGTGGTATCGAAGTTGGTCACATCTTCCAACTAGGTAATACTTACTCTAAAGCAATGAACTGCAACGTGCTTGGTCCTGATGGTAAGAGCGTAATCCTAGAAATGGGTTGTTACGGTATCGGTGTTTCACGTGTTGTTGCATCAGCTATCGAGCAAAACCACGATAAATTTGGTATCACTTGGCCAGACGCACTAGCACCGTTCCAAGTTGCTATCGTACCAATGAACATGCACAAATCTGAGCGCGTTAAAGAAGCCGCTGAGAAGCTATACGCTGAATTAACAGCTATGGGTATCGAAGTACTATTTGATGACCGTAAAGAGCGTCCAGGTGTTATGTTTAAAGATATCGAGCTAGTGGGTATTCCTCACACTATCGTTATCGGTGATCGCAGCATGGACGAAGGTAACTTCGAATACAAAAACCGTCGTACTGGTGATAAAGAAGCTATCGCTATGGATACGGTTATCGAGCACCTTAAAGCTCAACTAGCTAAGTAATCCTAGTGCTTGTGCTTTTGCAAGCTGATAGATAAACATTGAAAGGCTGCCATTAGGCGGCCTTTTTTGTGCCTGTCGTTTCTCTTCAAACTCCTATCTATTGATCAGTAGAGTAAATAACGTAAGTTAATCCCCGGTTCATCTTCAAGTCCGTATATTGGTTCTAACAACTCTTTAGACACGTTTACCATTGGAGGTATCGATGGACATCAAAAGCTTACTTAACCAAGCACTTAAATCAGATCTCGTTAAACAAGGAACTCAGAAGCTTGCACAAGGATCTTCGAACTTAAGTAGCCTTTCCAAAAGCAGTAAGGGTGATGGTAAGAGTAGCAACAAGAGCACACTCGATGCTTTAGGCGCAGGTGCTGTTGGTGGCGGACTCCTGGGTGCGTTAATTGGCTCTAAGAAGACAAAAAAAATGGGTAAGAAAGCCGTTGGGATTGGTGGTGCAGCGGCACTGGGTGCTCTGGCTTATAAAGTTTATAACGACTACCAGTCTAAACAAGGACAAACACCCAACGCCGAACAAGCTCAATTTGATGAGAACGATTCAAACCACAGCGTTCTGATTCTAAGATCGATGATTGCCGCATCCAAAGCCGACGGCCATGTTGATGAAGAAGAGATGGCTAAGATAGAGCAAGCTGTCGAGAACATGGGCGCGGATTATCAGCTGACTAAATTGGTGTCTGAAGAATTGCACAAACCACTCGACCCAAGCGAGATCGCTCAGCTAGCAACGTCGCCTCAACAAGCGAGTGAAATCTACTTAGCCTCTTTGATTGTGGCAGATGAGCAGAACTTCATGGAAAAGGCCTATCTCAAAGAGTTGGCAAAGCAACTCAACCTTGCTAATGAAGTCACTTATCAACTTGAACAGCAAATATCCGGCTAATCAGTAAATACTAAGCTAACTCAATAAATACAAGCTAATCGATAAAGATCGGTCTAAGCAGTGAGCTAACCAAGTGATATATTGAACATCAACAAAATAAGATATTGAGCAAGGACAAACTAACCCTGAACTTAATCAGATCCACTTTGTTTTTGCTTATCTCTATGTGTATATTGAGATCAGTTATCATTTGGTTAGGTATAAAAATGAAAGTATACGATTGTTGTGATTTGGTGCGTGCACTGTATTCTCAAATTGGCAGTGGCGACCAAGGCTATATCCCTAAAGCGATCACCTGCGCGGTAAAAACATTGAATGACCTTGCTGCGGATGAGTCTCTTCCTAAAGAAGCAAGAGATAGTGCTGCATTTGCCGCAGCTAACCTACTGATCTCAGATTTCGAGGACTAATATGAACCTCGCTAATTTTGCAAAGATGGATCCAGTGATGTTGATGAGTATCGTCAACATGAAGCTGCGTGACGACTTCGGCGGTGATTTGGATCGCGTAGTCAACTTCTACGAGATCGACAAAGCAGCCTTGATCGCGAAACTCGCGTCTGCCGGTTTTGAGTATCTTCCAGAAGCAAAACAGTTTCGATAGTCATTTAAAACAAGCTTTATTTTGAAAGACCAACCTCCGTGTTGGTCTTTTTTGTTTGAGGTACGTAATAGACCAATACCAATACCAATACCAATACCAATAAACCTATTATAAATTATCTGTTTGCACCTATACTTTTATATCTTAGAGTGAACCAACGCTCCTTGAATCAAAGCGTGTTGTTGTATAGGCTACCCAGAACAGCATATAAAACTCATCACTAAGTTTGATGATATCGAAGGACTAACAATGAAAAGACTCGGACTATTAGCCATTATCGCAGCCGCACTCACCGCAGGTTGCTCTTCAAACTCTCAACAAGACAACTTTCGTGAAGCGTCTTTTGAGCTGTGTAATACTGAAGTCGATATCTACTCTGTAAGCCATGATGAGCGAATTCGTATCGTCTGTTCAGATGGTTCTAAATTCGCTTTGAACAGCGAAGAAACGCTAGAAGTAATGCGTGATATCAACATCGACTACTGTGATGGTGAAGGCTTAGGTAAGTTTAATGAAAGCCGCAGCTACTACTCGTTTAGATGTAAATCAGGCACTTTACTGAGCATCAAAAAGTAAATCCGAGACCAACAAACAACAAAGGGTTGATGTACAAGCATCAGCCCTTTTTAGTACCTGCCATTGATTACCCAGATAACTAACCTTCAAATACAAAAAAGGCCCCACAAGGGACCTTTAATACCGTCAATCTATTTTCAAAGTAGTTGTTTGAAATTCTAGAAGAGCTTACGGATGTAAATGAGCATGCTCGACAACGGCTTTAATACTTACGAATACAAAAAAGGCCCCTAACAAGGAGCCTCTAATATCAATATTTTTCAAAGTAGTTGTTTGAAATTCTAGGAGAGCACGCGGAGCTTACGGATGTAAGTGAGCATGCTCGACAACGGCTTTATTACTTACGAATACAAAAAAGGCCCCTAACAAGGAGCCTCTAATATCAATATTTTTCAAAGTAGTTGTTTGAAATTCTAGGAGAGCACGCGGAGCTTACGGGTGTAAGTGAGCATGCTCGACAACGAAGTTCAAATTACTACGAAGAAAAAATTAAGCGTAAACCGGTAGACGCTTACAGATCTCTAGTACTTTCGCTTTAGTTGCTTCGATAACAGACTCATCGCCCATATTATCTAGGATGTCACACATCCAACCTGCTAGCTCTTTCGCATCGGCTTCTGAGAAACCACGACGAGTAATAGAAGGAGAACCGATACGGATACCTGAAGTAACGAACGGGCTACGTGGGTCGTTTGGTACTGAGTTCTTGTTAACTGTAATGTTAGCTGAACCAAGTGCTGCGTCTGCTTCTTTACCTGTGATGTCTTTGTCGATTAGGTCAACTAGGAACAGGTGGTTCTCTGTAGAACCTGAAACGATGTTGTAACCGCGAGCTAGGAATTCAGCAACCATTGCTTTTGCGTTAGCAACTACGCGTGCTTGGTATTCTTTAAACTCTGGCTCTAGAGCTTCTTTGAACGCTACTGCTTTACCAGCGATAACGTGCATTAGAGGACCACCTTGGCCGCCTGGGAATACTGCTGAGTTCAGCTTCTTGTATAGATCTTCGCCTTCATTAGAAAGGATAAGACCACCACGAGGACCAGCAAGCGTTTTGTGCGTTGTTGTTGTAACAACGTGAGCGTGTGGAACTGGGTTCGGGTAAACACCTGCTGCGATTAGACCAGCAACGTGAGCCATATCTACGAAGAAGTAAGCACCTACTTTGTCAGCGATTTCACGCATGCGTTTCCAATCACAAACTTGAGAATAAGCTGAGAAACCACCGATGATCATCTTAGGTTTGTGCTCGATAGCGAGAGCTTCCATTTCTTCGTAATCGATTTGGCCAGCTTCATCGATACCGTAAGGAATGATGTTGTAAAGCTTACCAGAGAAGTTTACTGGAGAACCGTGAGTTAGGTGACCACCGTGCGCTAGGCTCATACCAAGAACTGTATCACCAGCGTTTAGTAGTGCCATGTATACAGCGTTGTTAGCTTGAGAACCTGAGTGAGGTTGTACGTTCGCGTATTGAGCGCCAAAAAGTTCACATGCACGTTCGATTGCTAGAGTTTCAACTTTATCTACGAACTCACAACCGCCGTAGTAACGCTTACCAGGGTAGCCTTCAGCGTATTTGTTTGTAAGTTGAGAACCTTGAGCTTCCATTACACGTGGGCTTGTGTAGTTTTCTGAAGCGATAAGTTCGATGTGCTCTTCCTGACGAAGAGTTTCTTCTTGGATAGCTGCGAATAGATCCGCATCGTAATCAGCAATGTTCATGTCACGCTTAAGCATCTGTATCTCCTGACTCAGATTGTACTGAAAGTTTCAAAAAAACCACACAACGACCGAAAGCAAACGTTTCCGTCACCGTTTTGATGTGACGCATTCTACATAATTTGATCTAGGTCATAAAGAGCTAATTGCAATTTTATCATGCAGTTTTTTCATAATCACAAATAAGATTTATCATGGTTATTAAGCTTATCCAACCAAAGATGAAGCTTACTGTCAATTTTACGCTTTACACCCTGTAAAACGCAGATTACATAGGTTTACCTTAATTTTGCACCTCAAGCTACCGAAAGCTAAGGTTTTTCTCTACTATGCACGCCTTTATTGGTTAGGTAATTATAAAAACGATGGAAAAACACTCACGTAAAGAAGATTGGGTCGCTATTCTTACTGGCACGTTTTTAGTGGCATTAGGCGTCTTCTTTTTACAGTCAGCGAACCTGCTTACCGGTGGTACTACTGGCTTGGCTCTACTTTTGAGTCAATTTACGCCGGTAACCTTTGGTATTTTGTACTTTATTGCCAATTGTCCATTCTACTTATTAGCATGGAAACGATTTGGCCGTCACTTTGCGATTAGCAGTGCCATCTCTGGCGCTTTAGTGTCTGTATTTGCCGACCATTTATACTTGGTAATCTCATTAGAAGTTCATAATGAAATTTACTGCGCGGTAGCAGGTGGCTTGTTAATGGGTTTAGGTATGCTGATACTATTCCGTCATCGCTCAAGCTTAGGTGGCTTTAATGTGTTGTGTTTGTTTATCCAAGATCGCTACGGTATCTCTGTAGGTAAAACCCAGATGGGCATTGATGCTTGTATTCTGTTTGCATCCTTCTTCTTTGTATCGCCTTGGGTAATTGCCGTTTCTGTATTGGGAACTGCGGTATTGAACATCGTATTAGCCATGAATCATAAGCCAACTCGTTACTCTGTTAACTACGCGTCTTAACATTAGCTATCCAACGAATGAATTACTGGCTGTTTTTCATAACAAAAACAGCTAGTATTTAGCTTTTATAAGCCGCCTTCTTTTTTCTATGCAAGATTACCTCTCTAGCGCCAAAGACACTCAAACCTCGATTTATATTGAAGGTTTAAAATTCAACCCAACCACGCGTGTTTTAAGTTGTGATGAGCAGGTCATTGATTTAGAACCTCGTTCTATCGAACTCTTAGAGCTGTTTCTTACCAGCGTTGGTGACCCGTTAGCTGCCGAGCACATCATCGAAACTGTTTGGCAAAGCAATTTCATCTCAAAGAACGTTCTTACTAATAGAATCAGCACGCTACGTTCGGTCATTCAAAAGTACCTACCAGAAAGCGACGCCACTAAAATCTTGGTGACTTATCCACGAAAGGGATACTTCCTTAGCCCGAGCTCTGTGAGCTTGGCCAATGCACCGACTCAAACAACGATAGCGCCAAAACAAACCGAGCAGCCTAAGCCTCACAAAAAAGCGTCACTGGTTACTTCATTACTGCTTTTAATGTCTTTGATATTTCTAATCAGCACTGCAACCTTGGGCTATATGTTTTGGCAGTCTTCGAACCAAGCCTCCGTGCTTGAGCGCGAGCAGAGACTCATTCCGAAGGTAGAACTATTGTTGAACCGCATCGACGCCATCGGTGACAATGCGAGAAAACACAGAAAGGCTGTCAAAGCACTGCTGCTTCAACAACAAATTGAATACGCTTATACCGATTTAGCTAACCAAGATGCACCGAGTTACTTCGTCGATCCAGTAGATAACTCTCCCTTCTTTCCTGGCGCAAAGAACATGCGTACCAGTGATTACCTACTCAATGTTCAATTGAAAGATCAAGAAGTCGATAAACGTCTTACCGCCAAAGTAAGCCTTATTTACCCAAGCTCCGGGAAGCTCGCCTTTCGTGGCATCTACTCAATAGAAATCGATAACCTCAGTGAAAGCCTGATGGAAATCAATCGAGAACTGGCGAACTACTTTGCTCTGCCTGCTCCTTTAGCTTCAGAATGGTCTGTCAATAATGAAGAACTAAATCGTTTACTTGATGGGCAAACACTGGAGCTTGATAAATTCCCCCTCAACGTAATGACCTCAACATTGATTGCACGACAACTGGCGTTGTTTGAGACCGACCACCTACGCCTGATTAGTTTCACTAGTCTTGTGCAAACACGCTTTAAATGGATTCCCGACGAACTCAAACTCTGGCTTGGGATTATTCATTTCAAGTTAAGAGACCTACAAACCGCAAAAGATTTTCTGACTAACACGGCGGGTAACTCCACCATCGAAAACGCACTTGTTTATATGATGATTTCTCATATTGCTTACAAGCAAGGGGACATGGATAAGTTCCGTCTAAACTACATGGAGTCCTTAGTTGCGTTACTGCGGGTGGTTCCTTCTGAAGAACTGTTTGCAAGGTTATCTAAGCCCGAGTCAAAATCGACTTGTCTCCAGCCTTGGAAAAATCTAAAACTGAGCATCAAAGAGCCACTGATCATCAAGCAATGGGAAAACCTAATGCTTAGCTACTGCACGGCGGTAGAACAACAGATAACGAATAAAAAACCTAAAGACTATAATAACAATGACTTAAATATAAATTAAGATCTCGTGTGTCTTCGTTTTTTGCCCTCTAAACCCTCTCAGCAATAGCATTCCTAAAAACATCAGGCCACCTGGCCATTCACATTAGGAATGCTCAACATGAATAAATCTATGACGCTGCTTGCGACTTCTCTCTTTGCTCTTTACGGGTGTGGCGGCGGAGGTGGATCTTCAACTGGCTCAACTGGGGCAAGTCAGTTCGATTACCCGATTAACAACTCTCAATTTACCCCACAGAACATCACATTATTATCGTACCTAGTATCAGAAGATGGTGGAGAAAACATAACGCTGGAGCTTGCATACCGAGACATCAGTTCTGAACTAATGTTGGCCAATATTCAGCTGGAGTTGGATAAGCTAGCTATCTCTAACACTACTGAAGGTGTTGCTGAACTAGAGAAGCTAAAAGCAACGGTAGAAAGCATGGTAAATAGTGGTATCAACAGCTTTTACGCTGCTGATATGACAGTGCAAGGTGATACGGACAGTGAACTATTTTACAAAGGCAGTGATGGCTTTGTTAACTCAGTTGATTCCAATATAGAACTGAGCAATGGTGAGGCTGTCGACTTTTTGGTGACCAACCCAGTATTCAAATCTTCAAGCCACACAGTAAAAGAAAAAAGCCCAAATATTGATATCAGTGACAATTCAGTGAGCCTCTCGTTTGATGTGACGACTGGACAACTAGAAGCCTTGCTTGATGATTTCTATGAAGAAGGCATCAATGATTTAGGACCATCAGAAACACAATGTCGATTCAACTGGAGCCAACAAGTATCTGAGAATGGCCAACGATCAACTATGACGGTTCAAGGTAAGAAAATTGAAACGGCGTACCTGAAAGTTGAAAACACTTACAACGTTGCATGTGATGGGTATGACTCAGCTGAATTTCAAAGCAATACCGAAACATGGTTTAACCCAAGCTTTGGTGTTGTAAAAACGATGGACTGGGATGAAAAGAACGGTACTCAACTGAGCGAAAGTGTGTGGGTTCTCGATTCATTTACGGTCAATAAAGGCTAATCAATCGAACAAGCCTTCCGCTGAAATAGGAAGGAAAGCTTTGAGCCTGACATTTAGAATTCAGGCTCAAAGCTTATACTCGCATAGGGGAACGAGTATTATTGCTCTATCAAGAGAATTATTGTTTCATACGGTCGCAAGATCATCGTATTTACAGAAACTGGCGACGGATCTTCAGGGTAATTCCCCAGTAGCAATTGCGCTTCATCCAGATCAAGTTCATTAGGCAACTCAACCTGACACGCTTCACCATAATAGTTATTAATACACAGCAGGATCTGCCCTTCACTCTCACGAGAGTACGCAAATACCGACGGATGCTCAGGCAATAGATCTTGGTAACTACCGTGAGTAATCACTGGCACTTCTTTACGTAACTCAATCAAGCTCTTGTAGAAATAGAAAACAGAGTCTTTATCTTCGAGCGCTTGCTCAGCGTTGATCTCAGTGTAGTTATTCGCAACATCTAGCCATGGCTGTGATTGTGAGAAGCCTGCGTAAGCTTCACGATTCCACTGCATTGGCGTACGAGAGTTATCACGAGATTTCTGCGCCAAGATCGCCATCATATCTTCATGAGCTACACCATCACGGTTAACCATGATGTCGTACATATTGGTGCTCTCTACATCACGATATTGGCTGATGTCGGTATAACCTGGATTAGTCATCCCAATCTCTTCACCTTGATAGATATAAGGTGTGCCTTGCATCATGTGCACAGACGCGGCCAGCATCTTGGCCGATTCAATACGATATTGTTTATCGTTACCCAAGCGGCTCACAACTCTTGGTTGGTCATGGTTACACCAAAATAACGCACCCCACCCTTTGCCGTTCAAACCGGTTTGCCAGTGATTGAAGATCGACTTGAGCTGTAAGAAATCAAACGGTGCATTGGTCCACTTCTCACCATTGGTGTAATCAACCTTAAGGTGGTGGAAGTTAAACACCATCGACAGTTCGCTGTTATCAATATTTGAGTATTTCTGACAATGTTCCAACGTGGTTGAAGACATCTCGCCGACTGTCACGCTGCCGTATTTCTGAAATACCGCTTCGCTGATCTCTTTCAAATATTCATGCACACGTGGGCCATCGGTATAGAAACGGCGACCATCACCAATATCATCATTCGGGAAATCTTGCTGTTTTGAAATCAGGTTAATCACGTCTAAGCGAAAACCATCGACGCCCTTCTCAGCCCAGAAGCTGATAACGTCTTTTACTTCTTCACGTACAACCGGGTTTTCCCAGTTGAGGTCGGCCTGCTCTTTCGCGAATAGGTGTAGGAAATACTGCCCTGTGGCCTCATCCATTTCCCATGCATTACCACCAAACTTAGACTGCCAATTGGTTGGTGCTTGGCCATCTACTGGATCTTTCCAAATGTAATAATCGCGGTATGGACTGTTTTTGTCACCCAACGCAGACTGAAACCACGCATGCTCGGTCGAGGTATGATTTACCACGATATCCATCACGATACGGATGCCACGTTGGTGAGCTTCAGACAGTAACAGGTCGAAGTCTTCCATGGTGCCGAATTGAGGGTTAATTGCGTAGTAGTCTGAGATATCGTAACCATTGTCGATCATGGGTGACGCGTAAACTGGGGTTAGCCAAATCGCATCCACACTCAAGTGGTTAAGGTAATCCAGTTTTGAAATGATTCCTTTGATATCGCCAGTACCTTGGCTCCCGCTGTCACAAAAGCTCTTTGGGTAGATTTGATAGATGGTTGCGGTTTTCCACCAACTTTCATCGCGCTCAGTCATCGCCATCTCTAACACTCACTTACCAGAAAATATAAATAAAAAATCACCATGTGAATCATGGTCGAATAGCCGTTATTACTAAGAGAAAAAGCGATGACTCACTTAAAGTCATCGCTTGTTAAATGCATTATGCGTTGGCGGTTTCTAGTTCGCCTTTCATCTGTGCTCGCTTGTAGAAGAACAGCGTCAGCGTTATCGGCAGTACAACCGCCACCAGCATCGCGACTAAGTAAATCGACCAATATTGCGGTTGAATCGATAAGATACCCGGCAAGCCGCCCACACCGATACCATTCGCCATAACACCAGCGCTACCACAGATTGCAGCGGCTACGGCACTGCCGATCATCGCGCTCAACATTGGGAATTTGTATTTAAGGTTGATGCCGTACATCGCTGGTTCCGTCACGCCTAAATATGCTGAGATTGCCGCAGGTACCGAGATGTCTCGTTCACCTTCGCGCTTACTCAAAATAATGATGCCGACAACCGCAGAAGCTTGTGCAATGTTTGATAGTGCAATTAAAGGCCAGATTGGTGTACCACCTAAGTCTTGCATCAATTGCAAATCCACAGCGTTGGTTGTGTGGTGAATACCTGTGATAACTAAAGGTGCGTATAAGAAACCAAAGACTACTGAACCAAGAATCGCAAAGTCACCGGTCATTGCAGCTTTAGCCGCGAATGCTACACCATCGCCTAACATACGACCGAATGGGCCAATAAAGGCGTGAGCTAGAATCACTGACAATATAATCGATACAAACGGTACAATCACAAGGTACAAGTAAGCAGGCACAATGCGTTTGAGGTTGGTCTCGATGAACGCCAGAGCCACACCCGCTAGCATCGCAGGGATCACTTGTGCCTGATAACCGACTTTCTCAATAACGAACAGACCAAAGTCCCACACTTCAGGTACCGATTTACCTATCATGTATGCGTTCATGAGTTGTGGTGAAACCAAGGTCACACCAAGTGTGATACCCAGAATAGGCGTTCCGCCGAGTTTCTTAACCGTTGCCCAACAAACGCCAACCGGTAGGAAGAAGAAAATAGCTTCACCAATCAGCCACAAGAATGAGTGAACGGTTGCCCAGAATTGGCTGATTTCAACCAAGGTTTTGCCGTCGAACATGCGAATGTCGCCAATCACATTACGGAAACCAAGGATCAAACCACCAGTAATAATGGCAGGCAGCAGTGGTACGAAAATTTCGGCTAAATGGGAGATACCACGTTCAAGAAAGTTCATGTTCTGACGGGCTGCAAGTTTAGCCTCATCTTTTGACGATGAATCTTTGCCAGTTTGCTCAATCAGAAGTGCGTACACCTCATCAACCTCGGTGCCAATCACAACTTGGAATTGACCTGCGTTAGTAAAGCAACCTTTTACTAGTTTCAGCTTTTCTAGTTCTGCTTTGTTCGCCAGTTCCGTATCGTTCAATACAAAACGCAGTCGAGTCAGACAATGGCTGACACTCGCAATATTCTCTTTGCCACCGACTAACTCGATAAGACGCGCAACGTCTTGCTTCGCTATCTTACTCATACTACCCCACCCTGGTTTCATTCAATTATTCATCTAAACCATGCGGCTATAACCACTCAGATCTAGACTTATGGGAACATTCCCAATCACGGTTATTATAATGCCCGCATGAATGATAAATTAAAATGGGAACAGTCCCATTAATTGAAAGAGATCACACTCTAATTTTAATCTAAGCGGTTCTATTTCGCTTGATTGAGTGAATTATAGAATAGGTGATTGAGTGTGATGAGAGATCTCTGCATTGCCTAAAAGCTGAGAGATCAATAGATTGGCGGCCAATTTACCTGCAGATTGATACCCAGGATCAATACTAAAGACACGAGGAAACAAAAAAGAGAGCAGAGTGTTGCCACCAACACCAGTAACAACCACATCTTCACGCTGTAGCTCTTGAAGACGCTTGATCACGCCGAGAGCTAGCGTGTCACTGGCACACACAATAGCTTGAGTTGTTGGTGTTAATACATCATCTACTAACTGATAAGCACTTTCATGGTGGAGCTCTCCAGTTCGATAGTTTGCAATCGAACTGGTATTTTCACACCACTCTAGATAAGCCTTCAAACGCAGTTCACCGGTTGATTTATCGCTAGGATCAACACCAATAAACCCAACATCAGAGATCCCTTGATCAGATAAATGCGCTAAAGCACGATCAATGACCTGCTGGTTATCATAGTTAATAGATGTCACGTTCTCGGTATCTAGAGCAATAACTACGGCTTTATGCTCCCAAGCTTCGATCGCAGGAATATCGCAGTCAGTAAAGCCAAACACGATTATGCCGTCTACATTACGACGCTTGAGAACCTGAAGGTGCTCATTGGCTTTTTCTCTATCAAGCTGACTTTCCATGATCACGACATCGTAATCCGCTCGATACAACTCGGCCAGCATTGTGCTAACAGCTTTATTTTCAGAGGGAGAGTCCAAACGAGAAATGATTACACCGATGACTTTTTGACTACCACCACGCATCGACTGCGCAGACTTAGACGGCGTATACCCAGATTCTTGAATTACTCTTTCCACCCTTTCACGGGTTTCAGGTTTCACTTTTGGATCGTTGGTCAGAACGCGAGATACGGTTGACTTACCAACACCGGACAGTTTAGCAATATCGAGAATAGTGAGTTTTTTGCTCATAAAAAGTCTAACGTTAAAGGGAAGAGAAGAAAAAGTGAGGGCATAATCCCTCACTTAACTGTTTGTAAATCTTAGAAGTTAACTATGACCTACTTTCGGCAATTTTTATAGACGACACGATCAAGTTCTAGACGAGCATTGTCACCTTTAGTGCGTAAAGTTACGCTGTTAACCACCTCAGATGTACCATCATCTAGGATGTATTTCGTTCCTGAACCTGCCGCTATTTGAATCAGGCGATATTCATTATCAGGCAAACGTAATACTGCTTTTTCATTATCAAGGTAAGCCACTTCAAACGAAACGTCAGACTCACATTGATAAGTCACGAATTGATTATCCGATGTTGCGCTCTCAGTCTCAGGAGCTGCTGATTTAGAGCACCCGACCAATGCAACCGTACATAGAGATGCTATCAACAATGCTTTCATACTGCGTTCCTCATCTTAATATAGTGAACGACACTTATATCTAAAGTGAAAGGTATCTTAGTGTCTTAACTTTTTAAGAATGCTGGTACGTCTTTAATACTGTCAAGCACGACACTTGCTAGAGCCTCGCCTTTTTCAGTCACAGGCTTGCCCGTTCTTACCAAGACTCTGGTACCAACACCAGCGGCTTCTGCTGCCATCATGTCTTCAGCTTTATCGCCGATCATGACAGAGTTCGCCATATCAATTTTCAGAAAGTCACGAGCAGAAATGAACATGCCTGGTTTAGGCTTGCGACATTCACAATCTTGTTTGTAGTCGCCAATGCCGTGTTCAGGATGATGAGGACAGTAATAGATACCATCTAACTCAACGCCATTATCGACAAAGTTCCAATCCATCCACTGCGTCAAAGAAAGAAAACGATCTTCGCTAAACTTGCCACGAGCAATACCAGATTGGTTGGTCACAAGTACCAATAAATAGCCCATATCTTTAAACGCTTTCGCCGCTTCAAACACACCATCGATGTATTCAAAGTCATGCTCATCATGTACGTAGCCGTGATCAACATTAATCACACCATCACGATCTAAAAAAACAGCAGGTTTAGACAAAATTCAGTTCTCTATCAACTCTCTATTAATCATTAATTATTACACGCTTTATTTGCTTCATCACTATCTATTTAGTTTTGCGTTCGTTAACGATTTGTTTCTACCTCAGCAACACCATCGCCGTTTAGCCGTCTAGACGTAAAAATATCTATTGACTTAGATCATAGAACACCATAGCATCATCTGTAAATCGAGCGAGCTATCGATATATTATTCTGTTTTACCTGCACGAGTTTCCCTATGATTAAAGTGAATCAAGTCAACAAGGTTTTTTATCAAGGCACTAAAGAAATCAATGCCTTAATTGATATCAACCTCCACATTCCTCAAGGTCAAATCTTTGGAGTCATCGGCTCTTCAGGTGCAGGCAAAAGTACCCTTATCCGCTGTGTAAACATGTTGGAAGCTCCAACGTCTGGTGAAGTGATTGTTGACGGTATTGACCTAACAAAACTTAGCAAATCAGAACTTAGCGAAGCGCGTCGTAACATCGGCATGATATTCCAGCACTTCAATCTGCTGTCTTCTCGTACTGTATTTAACAATATCGCACTGCCTTTAGAGCTTGCAGGTAAAGATAAAGCGGTTATTGAAGCGAAAGTCAGTGAGTTACTTAAGCTTGTTGGCCTAGCAGACAAGCGTGACACCTACCCTGCGAATTTAAGTGGTGGTCAAAAGCAGCGTGTTGCGATTGCTCGCGCACTGGCCTCTGACCCGAAAGTTTTGTTATGTGATGAAGCGACCAGTGCACTGGATCCTGCGACTACTCAATCTATTCTTGAGCTGTTGCGTGAAATCAACCGCAAGCTGAACATCACTATCCTACTCATTACTCATGAAATGGATGTAGTGAAAAGCATCTGTCACGAAGTAGCGATCATTGGTGATGGTGAGCTAGTAGAGAAAGGCACTGTGGGTGAAATATTCGCACACCCTAAAACAGAGCTGGCACATCAATTTATTCGCTCAACGCTGGATCTGACGATTCCTGAAGATTACCAAGCACGCTTACAAGAGACTCGCGTAAACAGCAGCTATCCGTTAGTACGCCTTGAGTTTACTGGCGCAACCGTTGATGCACCGTTAATGACGCAAATTGCTCGCAAATTTAATATCGATGTCAGCATCTTAAGCTCAGACTTGGATTACGCAGGTGGCGTTAAGTTCGGCATGATGGTTGCTGAACTGTTCGGTAATGAAGCCGATGATAATGCTGCTATTCAATTCCTACGCGACAACAATGTAAAGGTAGAGGTACTGGGTTATGTCCTTTAGTTTCAAAGAGATTGCTGACTGGATCAGCCTTAACGGTAACCTTCTATTAGGCGCAACAGGCGAAACTCTTTACATGGTTGCTGTTGCAGGCATCGTTGGTTTCGCTGTCGGTATCCCATTAGGCGTGATTCTACACACGACCAAAAAAGGTGGTCTGTTAGAGAACACCAAGCTAAACAAAATTCTCGGTGCGGTTGTGAACGTGGGTCGTTCAGTGCCTTTCTTAGTGTTGATGGTTGCTATTATCCCACTGACTAAGATGCTGATTGGTACCTTCATCGGTACAACAGCAGCGATTGTTCCACTGACGATTGGCGCTATCCCATTCGTAGCTCGACTTATCGAAAGTGCGCTACTTGAAGTACCAACAGGTTTAGTGGAAGCCGCTCAATCAATGGGCGCAACACCAACACAAATCATCAATAAGGTTCTGCTTCCTGAAGCACTACCGACTATCATCAACTCAGTAACAATTACATTAGTAACGCTTGTGAGCTACTCAGCAATGGCAGGTACCGTAGGTGGTGGCGGCCTAGGTGATGTCGCGATTCGTTACGGATTCCACCGTTATGATGTGACTATCATGGCTGTGACGGTAGTGATGTTGATTGTGCTGGTACAAATTATTCAATCAATCGGTGATTCATTAGTTCGCCGCGTTGACCACAGATAAAGACTTACAGACCAAACTCAAAGTCGTCTGAACCAAATTAAATAGATTTATTAAAAGGAGATTATTATGAAATTTAACCTTAAAGGTTTACTTACTATCGCAGCAGCGGCATCAGCGCTAGTACTAGCAGGTTGTGGTGACAAAGAAGTCGACACTTCTAAAGTAAAAGTTGGCGTAATGGCAGGTGCTGAAGCACAAGTTGCAGAAGTAGCAGCTAAAGTAGCAAAAGAGCAGTACGGCCTAGATGTTGAACTAGTGACTTTCACAGATTACGTAACACCAAACGCAGCACTGGATGACGGCTCTATCGACATCAACGCATTCCAACACGCACCGTACCTAGATCAGCAAGTGGCTGACCGTGGTTACAAGCTAACTATTGCTGGCAACACGTTTGTTTACCCAATTGCGGGTTACTCTAAAGAAGTGAAATCTGTAGACGAAATCCAAGACGGTGCGCGTATTGCAGTACCAAACGATCCAACAAACCTAGGTCGTTCTCTACTGCTTCTTGAGCAACAAGGTCTTCTTGAGCTTCGTGAAGGTGCAGGTCTTCTAGCAACAGTTCGTGACATTGTAGGTAACCCTAAGAACCTAACAATTGTTGAACTAGACGCAGCACAACTTCCTCGTTCTCTAGATGACGTAGCACTGTCTATCATCAACACAACTTACGCGAGCTCTATCAACCTGACTCCGCAAAAAGACGGTATCTTCGTTGAAGACAAAGACTCTCCATACGTAAACCTAATCGTTTCTCGTGAAGAAAATCTAAACGCTGAAAATGTACAGAACTTCGTAAAAGCTTACCAAACTGAAGAAGTGTACAAAGCAGCTTCTGATATCTTCCAAGGTGGCGTAGTTAAAGGTTGGTAATCAACTAAACTACAGCAATCTATAGATACCCGAAGGGGCTGACATAACGTCAGCCCCTTTTTATTGGTTAGGATTTACAAGAAAGTTCGACTTACCACCAAGCTTCCACTTGCATACCAACGCTCATTTCACTGTTTTTACCTTCACCGAAGGCATTGTCATTTTCAGCGTCGTTTAGGTAAGTCGCAAAGATACGGAATTCAGGACGAGACCAGAAACCCACTTGTGGAACCCAAGCCTGAGCGATTGTGAATTTACCACCCGCACCATCTTGGTTATTAATGGTTTCAACAAAGCCACCAATTTCAAGGATAGTACGCATACGCTTATCCCACTTGTAAAGCGGGCGAATGACCGCACTGAAAGAATCATCATCGCTATTATTAGCACCAACACCCGTCGACATTGCATAACGAACAGTGTGGCCAAACTCGATGTTCTCACCAATAGCAAGCACACCCCAGTTAATCAATCGAAAGCCTTCAGCGTCATTATTGTTTGCATCACGTACGATGCCTTTACCGGTACCAAAGGTTGTCATCTGCTCGGCATAGCCAGAGTTAGCCACTTGGAGAATAGTTTTGTTGAAGCCACCTGACAGATTTTGATTTAAGCTTGCCGTTAGCATCACGCTATCATCCGCATCGACCGTTTGACCTTGTTTTTCATTGGCAAAGTTCATATCAATACCGACTTCAAGGTCCGCATTGTTCCATAGTGGTATCCCTGCATAGCGCACGTCAGCAATCATGGCTGTGGTTTCTTTCCCATCAAAAACATCCCCCGTAACCGTGTCTTGAATCAGGGCGACCGATAATTTACCTGGGCCCATATTGATGTGCTCAACGCCAGCACCAATACCACTAACATCCCAGTAGTAGTTATCAACGATGTGTACATCATGACGTTGGTAGTAGCGCTCACCCGCCCAAATTCCAATGTCCTTATCTTCAAAAAGCCCGACCGCTTGAACATTCAATTGCACCACGTCAACGCTTTTATCCGCGGCGTTCTCATCTTGGCCTTGCCAGTACGACAACATGGAATCAACTAAAAATGAAACGTCGTCCTCGGCATACACCTCTTTTCTAAAACCAAACTCACCATACAGGTCATTTTCGTTGCCGAGTCGGCCAACTTTACTCACCTCCCATTTGCTATTTGAACCACCTTCATTACTGAGGCCAACGC
Organism: Vibrio sp. L3-7; assembly: GCF_963898195.1. NCBI lineage: Bacteria > Pseudomonadati > Pseudomonadota > Gammaproteobacteria > Vibrionales > Vibrionaceae > Vibrio > Vibrio sp. L3-7. Next base: position 115,267 of record NZ_CAWQUW010000073.1, read on the forward strand.
CGCCGCGCATGTAGCCATTGAACTCCAATGGTGTGGTTTCGTCAGCGTATAAATTAGGAGTAAGTAAAGCAGTAGAGAGTGCAGCAGCAATAGGTAACAGTTTCATCGTCCATTCCTTTTCAATCTAGAATTAGGTCACTTTCACAAATGGGAACATTCCCATGGGATCGATCCCATTTATATTGAGTAGAATATAAATTGAAAGAGAACTGATTGATTACTGTGATCCAGTTAACTATTGAAATGAGCAAAAGTTGATGGGTGTGGAATTATTCTGGTGAATACCTAAGGGCTACAGAGCGAGAGATAAAACACAGAATGAACGTATTAAAGTGCAAAATTCGTTCGGCAAGATGGGTTCTCCCAATACTGATAAACGATCAATATTAAGGAATAAAAAGAGAAAGAAACGGAAAGCTAACAGGGAGAAAAGCAGAGGAACAAGTATCGAAGTATTGGCTCATACTTCGATACTCTGAATCTAGAATAGAGCTAAGTGGGTTACTTAATATGATCCCAAGAGATGTTCGACACCAAGCGGCAGTCGTCACACTTGAAATAGAAAATGTCGTGGATCGGCGCATCAAGCAGCCATTCTCCACCGCACTGAGGGCATTTACGCTCTTTTTCAGCTTTTAGGCTAATGCCACCGACACGGTATAAGTAGTAATACGTTGGGATCTTAGTGAGGTACTCAATGCGCCCTCTCAAGCCCCAACCGCGTTTAAATAATACGCTTTTGGTATCACTGATCTCGGTTAGAGTTGCGTGTTCAGCTCGACAACCACCGCCCATTTGTACTTCATCACAGGCTTGCCACTCTGTCTGCCATTTCAACACAGCCTTGTGGTCGCCATTAAAGGTTGGCGGGTTACGATATAAAGGGATCGGCAACAGGCTCTCGCCACTGCGTAGCGGTGAACAAGTATGAACAAACGTGGTGTATAACACCTGCCAGCTCGGTGCTTCATCTTCTGCCACTTCTTCCGAGTTAAGATCTCGGCCAAGCAAGCGCATTTTAGGAGCAAGAAGGCTCGCAGCAGACAAACGTTCAAAACACACTTTAACAAAGTCCGAGTGATTGCGCGGATGCAAACTGTCTTGCTCTGGGCACACAACGCGAACATAAAATTCACCGTCGCCCATCACGATTGGAAACTCACGACCTAACACTTGTCCGTTGTAACGAAGTGCATCCATTAAGCCATTAACTGCCTTATCGACAGCGCTGACCGTTGTGTTATCAAAACACTCAAATTGAAGCTCTAGTACGTACATCTATTTACTATATGTGGTTCTATTAATAGCATCATTATAACGACTATTTATACTATTGTACTTAGCTTAATAATACGGATGACCCCGAATTAAATAAATATTCGCTTATAGCTTAATCCTACTGCCTGGAGCTCTAAAGCAGCCAGTTAAAAACGCATATCATCTTCAGGCAAGTAGAAAACCAATTGATTGGCTTTCTACTCTGTTCAACACAAGTTAAACCACGTTTTTACGTAAAAGTTTGTTGTTGGAACAACTGCTCTACAATTTCATTGGATGTTGTCATAGCGCTCATATCGAAGCCTGATAAATCCAAGTTGGTCATCTCAACTGCAACAGATTGGCCAGATTCCGCTTCGATCGCTAACTCAATACTACTATCCGCAGTTAATGAAGCTGTAACATGCTCTAGTAGCATTTCCATATTAGTAACATCATCTCCAGTCAGGTCAAGAAGGTCTGTGAGGTCAATATTGTCATCACCAAAAGTGAAATCAGTAATAGTATCGCGTGACAAACCATCCACTGAGTCTTGCTCAAAAACAAAAGCGTCTTTGCCCTCTCCCCCCGTCAAAATGTCATTACCTAAGCCACCAATGAGTACATCATCACCTTCACCGCCAAGTAAAAAGTCATCCCCTTGGTTACCATGTAAGGTATCACTGCCTTGCTGGCCGAGTAGTATATCAATACTTTCAGAACCAAGAATCGTATTACCCAACTCATCGCCAGACAGTGTCACACTATCTTGGATGACAGGGACTGCTCCTTTTTCGGTTAGAATTAAACTAAATACATTGTCACTGTTTTGCCCTTTACCGTCCGTAACCTCAAAAGCAAAATTCATATTTATTTGCTGACCATTCGACAAGTTGAAGTTCTCGTCTTGGGTAAAGTTATAACTTCCATTTGAGTATACTTCCAAGACACCAAACTCTGTTGTCACACTCAGAAGACCATTTTCACTAGCAACAGAAGAGGTCACATTGGGCGGTGTATCAAAGCCCATAAACTCGGTATTCATCAATCTAAAGTCATTAGTTTGAGTAGACACCTGTAGCGTATCACCATCGGGATCGAAACTACCCGACAATAACTCACCAGCAATAGGCTCTGGCGTGTAATGTTTAAGCAGTTGTCCTAAACTTTCTCCAGAGTCTACATATACGACAGTATCAGTAATGCCATTCATTGCATCCGCAACACTTTCGTCACCACGCGTCGCAATACCAATACCATAAACAGAAGCTTGGTTATCTTGAACATATTGCTCCCAGCGGTCAGTTAGGTCATCAGCAACCACAGCTCCGTCTCTAGGGTTCGGAGCTCCATCTGACATGAAGAAGATAGAATCATGGCTCTCGATTGGCTGTTCTTTAAGTAAAAGATCCCAATCCAGTTCACCTTGAGCGTTTAGGCCATCCTGCCACGGGAAACGATTAGAACTATCACTTGGTGCCATGACAGCTTCCAAGGCATCATTGTAATCGGTGTTCATTCCTCTATTGTCGATCCAGCACCACTCATTCACATACTTATTGACATCCGTCAGGTAAGTCATGTCCGTGAGCTCACGTCCATTCAGCTCTGGCGGACGTGTCATCTCAAGAACGTCACCAAGTTCAAACCAACTTTGCTCTTCAGTTTCACCTGCAAATTTAACCAAGCGAATGTAGCTATTTGAAGCTCCACCTTGTTGTATTAGATCTTCAACCATTTCATGTAGAGCTTCTGCTGCCTTATACGCTCTTGACTCTGTACGTGAAGCAAGAACTTCATCCGGTAAGCCATTATCTCTATACGTATTCGTCCCATCAAAAGTCCGAGTCATACTGCTAGAAACATCGAACACAACTGTGATCTTATTTATAGGTTGCTCTTCGACTTCAGCAAAACCAACTACTGCGGTGTTCTCCGGCGCCCTATTTTCAACAACATTCAGAGTAACTGTAGTTTGATCTAAGTCGCTGCCATCACTTGCTTCTACGATCAATTCATGAGCTGAAGAAAGATCAAAATCTAAAGCGTCTGAATCTTTTAACCAAATCTCTCCCGTATTACTGTCTATGCGGAATTTGTCACTATCATCCCCTTTAAGGGTATACGTGATCGTATCGTTGTCAGGGTCAAATGCTGCAACTTTACCAACCAAAATTCCGCTCTCATGCTCAGCAACGTCAAAGCTAATGGTGTCGGTGGTTGCTAAACCGTGTCCATCAGAGCCTCGAATCTGATCTTCATCGTTTGGAGAAATAAATTCTGGGGCACCGTCTTTGATATTTATTGTAATATCGTTAGTTGCAATATCACCATCAGCATCAATGACTTTGAATGCAAAGCTTTCACTTTGATCACCATCGACATTATTCGCTTTATAGTCATACCAACCATTTTCAAAATTAATCGTTAACTGGCCAAAGTTCGTTTCTACTTCAAGCAGAGAATGTTCTGAAACTTGAGAAGATATCCCATTAACATCCGTTTTCGATACTGTGCCTGTTTGTTTATCAAACTGGTAGTTTTCACCTTTGATTTCAATAGAATTAACCCATTGAATTTCACCGCCAACTTGAGAAAAAACATCACTTTGAACTTCACCAGGGACGGTAGTCACTAAAACATTCTCTACATTTGACTCATCAACAACCAATGCCGAACCAGAACTAGTCGCCACTGGTTTGAGATAATTCAAAGAAGCACTATCGCCAATACCAAGCGCCCAAATATTATTAAAGGTATGGCCATTGGCAGACACTCCATTTTCCATCGCTAATTCGAGAATCAACTTTTCTTCGGCATCTGTCGGAGCCACTCGGCCTGATAACAAGTCATCATAATGTGATTGGTTGCTAAAATGCGCCGGGTCTAAGTCATCCATTAAGCTTGTTCGAGCTTGAGCGGAATAGAAATCTTGACGAGTCCAGCCACTGAAATCTGAAGGCTGTCCATCAGAGATAAAGTACAACTGGGTCTTGGAACCCGCGACTTGGCTAGAGAAACCATCAGCTGAAACAATGTCTTCAATCTGCTCAATCGCTTCATAGTAGGGTGTCCAACCAGCTGGAGATACAGTAGCAAAGAAGTCTGTAATATCTTGCTCTGACTCGATCCAGTTAGAGGTTTTACCGCTTGGTGAACCAGAGTGAGTAGCAATTTGGAACTTCACATCTCCCAGTTCATCATATTTCTCAAACATACTTTTTATTGAAGTTTGAGCTAAATCCCATCTTGTCGTTTGCAGACCATTTGAATCGAGAACAGTATCATTCATAGAGCTAGATGCATCTAGTGCAATCACGACTGAGTTAGACTGAGGTTGAACATCTTTTATCGTATGTTGATGAGTTCCAGCTTCGGGAATAACATCGACCACTTCAATATTTAGCTGTGCTTGTTCCACTTGATGACCGACATCTAGCGTGATATTTAAATCAAGCATCAATGAATCATTACCCTGTTCTAGATGATCAAGTGCCGCATGTTGCGATACTTGATACTCACCAGTAGCTTGATCTATCTTTGCCGAAAGCACATCAACTCGATGACCATTAACCTCAGTAAACGCACTAAATTCTGTTTGGTCTTGAGAAAGTTCAAACTGGACTACCAGACCGTTACTCGTTAAACCAGAAAGATCTTGTGTACTATCGAATCGATACTCCGCGTCTTCCGCTGAACCAAGATCTGCATCAAGTTCACCTTCAACAAATACGGTCTGATTCGCACCTAAGTCAGATTCTTCAAGAGTAATTGATTCATTATCAAGTGAAATCGACTCGCCAATTATCGTGACGGTTACCTTAGCGGTATCAGTTAGACCTTCTTCATCTTTAATTGTGTACTCAAACTCTACGGTTTTAACTTCACCTACACTTAATGTTTGCTCAGCTAAAGGTAGGCTATCTAGATACTTTTCAGCATCAAAAACAAATTGACCGTTTTGAAGTGTTATGTAGTTCGCCTGTGGGTAATCAACAATAGTTAGCTCATCGTTCTCTGGGTCACTATCATTGGCGAGCACATCTAAAGCTAATAGACCGGTTCCGTGCGTATGATAGTTACTATCGAAAGACGTTAAATCAGCAGATACTTCAGTAACGAAATATTCAGAACCTTTAGGGTCAACCACCCCATCTTTGTAACCAATTGCAGACAATTCAATCGTATCAAAGTAGCGTCCCTCGGCATCAATTGAAACCCATTGGCTGCCACCACGATTCCCTTCAAATATACCTGTCGCAATTAATTCACCATCAAAATAGGCTTTCCATACGCCTTGCTCAATGCCTGGTTCCCAACTTCCATTGTTTGTATCTGTCCATAAGTTTTTAACTTCAACTTGTGCATGATTAGCAAGTTGATTATTAGCAAAAGTGAAACTCATCGCTTCACTCTTCTGAGTTGCATCATCGTAACCAATTTGACCAGATTGAACACGATCAGAAGGGTTATCAAGATCAGAATGCACACCGTATTTATTGTCACCATCCCCGGTGTAATCTGCCAGAGTTGCATCTGCAACTTTTTCTCCAGTCACACTGTCAATTACATAGACATCGACTTTGATATCGTCGCTGGCTATCCAATTCGATGAATCTAATGTTTTGGTTTCAGTCGTAATACCCTTGTCATCTAAAGCAGTCGGACCTTCATTAACGTCACCGACTGCTATTTGAACCTGAGCGGTATCCGTCTCTCCGGATTCATCAGTAACGAGCACGCCTACACTGTAGCTTTCGATGTCTTCGTGATTGAGAGATACGCCTGGTTTCAACGAAATTTCACCTGATACAGCATCAATCTGAAAGAGGTCGGTATGATTGCTAAGAGAATAGGTCAATTGACTTGCGCTATCGACGTCAAATGCACCGACCTGACCAACAGTTTGACCTGGGCTATTTTCAAGCACAGAGAATGAATAAACATCATCATCAACGAGTCCCAAACTGTTTAGGCCATGCGAGTCGTTATTGCCACTGACAAATTCAGGTTTATCATCTGAGCCAGTGATGGTCACTGCAATCTCATGCGTGCTGCCATCTGCAGTTTCTACCGTAAAGGTGCGAACAATTGGATCAGAGTCTGCGTCTAGCGCTTGAACATCCGCGTGGTCATTATTGAGAACATACGTCCACTCACCGCTGTCATCAATACTGAACGTGCCGTAGTTGCCATCTTGAACATTGGTCTGCGCGGTAAACACCGCTTCGTCTAAATCTGGATCGTCAACATTGAGATTGCCGCCCGTGGTCAGCGTCATGTCTTCTTGCACCGCGCCTTTATCATCACCCGGTTTGCTTGGCGTGATTACCGCCGCGTCGTCTGAGCCAGTGATGGTCACTGCAATCTCATGCGTGCTGCCATCCGCAGTTTCTACCGTGAAAGTGCGAACGATCGGAGTAGAGTCAGCGTCCAGCGCTTGAACATCCGCGTGATCATTATTGAGCACATAGGTCCACTCACCGTCCGCATCGATACTGAACGTGCCGTAGTTGCCATCTTGAATATCGGTCTGCGCGGTAAACACCGCTTCGCCTAAATCCGGGTCGTCAACATTGAGGTTGCCACCCGTGGTCAGCGTCACGTCTTCTTGCACCGCGCCTTTATCATCACCCGGTTTGCTTGGTGTGATGACCGCCGCGTCGTCTGAGCCAGTGATGGTCACTGCAATCTCATGCGTGCTGCCATCTGCAGTTTCTACCGTAAAGGTGCGAACGATGGGATCAGAGTCGGCGTCCAGCGCTTGAACATCCGCGTGGTCATTGTTGAGCACATAGGTCCAGTCACCGTCCGCATCGATACTGAAGGTGCCGTAGTGACCATCTTGAACATCGGTCTGCGCGGTAAACGCCGCTTCGTCTAAATCTGGATCGTCAACATTGAGATTGCCGCCCGTGGTCAGCGTCATGTCTTCTTGCACCGCGCCAGTATCATCACCCGGTTTGCTTGGCGTGATTACCGCCGCGTCGTCTGAGCCGGTGATGGTCACTGCAATCTCATGCGTGCTGCCATCTGCAGTTTCTACCGTGAAGGTGCGAACGATGGGATCAGAGTCGGCGTCTAGAGCTTGAACATCCGCGTGGCCATTGTTGAGCACATAGGTCCACTCACCGTCCGCATCGATACTGAACGTGCCGTAGTGGCCATCTTGAATATCGGTCTGCGCGGTAAACACCGCTTCGTCTAAATCCGGATCGTCAACATTGAGATTGCCGCCCGTGGTCAGCGTCACGTCTTCTTGCACCGCGCCAGTATCATCACCCGGAATGCTTGGCGTGATGACCGCGGCGTCGTCTGAGCCCGTGATGGTCACTGCAATCTCATGCGTGCTGCCATCCGCAGTTTCTACCGTAAAGGTGCGAACAATTGGATCAGAGTCTGCGTCTAGCGCTTGAACATCCGCGTGGTCATTATTGAGAACATACGTCCACTCACCGCTGTCATCAATACTGAACGTGCCGTAGTTGCCATCTTGAACATTGGTCTGCGCGGTAAACACCGCTTCGTCTAAATCTGGATCGTCAACATTGAGATTGCCACCGGTCGTCAGTGTCACGTCTTCTTGCACGGCGCCAGTATCATCACCCGGAATGCTTGGGGTGATAACCGCCGCGTCGTCTGAGCCCGTGATGGTCACTGCAATCTCATGCGTGCTGCCATCCGCAGTTTCTACCGTGAAAGTACGAACAATTGGAGTAGAGTCTGAATCTAGTGCTTGAATATCGGCGTGGTCATTATTGAGCACATAGGTCCACTCACCGTCCGCATCGATACTGAACGTGCCGTAATTGCCATCTTGAACATCGGTCTGCGCAGTAAACACCGCTTCGCCTAAATCCGGATCGTCGACATTTAAATTACCGCCCGTGGTCAGCGTCACGTCTTCTTGCACGGCGCCTTTATCATCGCCCGACTTGCTTGGCGTGATGACCGCCGCGTCGTCTGAGCCAGTGATGGTCACTGCAATCTCATGCGTGCTGCCATCCGCAGTTTCTACCGTGAAAGTGCGAACGATGGGATCAGAGTCGGCGGCTAACGCTTGAACATCCGCGTGGTCATTGTTGAGAACATAGGTCCACTCACCGTCTGCATCGATACTGAACGTGCCGTAATTGCCATCTTGAACATTGGTCTGCGCGGTAAACACCGCTTCGTCTAAATCTGGATCGTCGACATTTAAATTGCCGCCCGTGGTCAGCGTCATGTCTTCTTGCACCGCGCCTTTATCATCACCCGGAATGCTTGGGGTGATAACCGCCGCGTCGTCTGAGCCCGTGATGGTCACTGCAATCTCATGCGTGCTGCCATCCGCAGTTTCTACCGTGAAAGTACGAACAATTGGAGTAGAGTCGGCATCCAGCGCTTGGACATCGGCGTGGTCATTGTTGAGCGTGTACGTCCACTCACCTCTGTCATCAATACTGAACGTGCCGTAATTGCCATCTTGAATATCGGTCTGCGCGGTAAACACCGCTTCGTCTAAATCCGGGTCGTCAACATTGAGGTTGCCACCGGTCGTCAGTGTCACGTCTTCTTGCACGGCGCCAGTATCATCACCCGGAATGCTTGGCGTGATAACCGCCGCGTCGTCTGAACCCGTGATGGTCACTGCAATCTCATGCGTGCTGCCATCCGCAGTTTCTACCGTGAAAGTACGAACAATTGGAGTAGAGTCGGCGTCTAGCGCTTGAACATCCGCGTGGCTATTGTTAAGCGTGTACGTCCACTCACCGCTGTCATCAATATTAAACGTGCCGTAGTTGCCATCTTGAACATTGGTCTGCGCGGTAAACACCGCTTCGTCTAAATCTGGGTCGTCGACATTTAAATTACCGCCCGTGGTCAGCGTCACGTCTTCTTGCACGGCGCCTTTATCATCGCCCGACTTGCTTGGCATGATTACCGCCGCGTCGTCTGAGCCAGTGATGGTCACTGCAATCTCATGCGTACTGCCATCCGCAGCCGCGACCGTGAAGGTGCGAACAATTGGAGTAGAGTCGGCGTCTAGCGCTTGAACATCCGCGTGATCATTATTGAGAACATAAGTCCACTCACCGTCTGCATCAATACTGAAGGTGCCATAGTTACCATCTTGAATATCGGTCTGCGCAGTAAACACCGCTTCGCCTAAATCCGGATCGTCGACATTTAAATTACCGCCCGTGGTCAGCGTCACGTCTTCTTGCACGGCGCCTTTATCATCGCCCGGTTTGCTTGGCGTGATTACCGCCGCGTCGTCTGAGCCGGTGATGGTCACTGCAATCTCATGCGTGCTGCCATCCGCGGTTTCTACCGTGAAAGTGCGAACGATGGGATCAGAATCGGCGTCTAGCGCTTGAACATCCGCGTGGTCATTGTTGAGCACATAGGTCCACTCACCGTCTGCATCGATACTGAAGGTACCGTAGTTGCCATCTTGAATATCGGTCTGCGCGGTAAACACCGCTTCGTCTAAATCTGGATCGTCGACATTTAAATTGCCGCCCGTGGTCAGCGTCATGTCTTCTTGCACCGCGCCTTTATCATCACCCGGAATGCTTGGCGTGATAACCGCTACGTCGTCTGAGCCGATGATGGTCACTGCAATCTCATGCGTGCTGCCATCCGCAGTCGCGACCGTGAAGGTGCGAACGATGGGAGTAGAGTCTGAATCTAACGCTTGAACATCCGCGTGGTCATTGTTGAGCACATAGATCCATTCACCGTCCGCGTCGATACTGAACGTGCCGTAGTTGCCATCTTGAACATCGGCCTGCGCGGTAAACACCGCTTCGTCTAAATCCGGATCGTCAACATTGAGGTTGCCGCCCGTGGTCAGCGTCACGTCTTCTTGCACCGCGCCTTTATCATCACCCGGAATGCTTGGCGTGATAACTGCCGCGTCGTCTGAGCCAGTGATGGTCACTGCAATCTCATGCGTGCTGCCATCCGCGGTTTCTACCGTGAAAGTACGAACAATTGGAGTAGAGTCGGCGTCCAGCGCTTGAACATCCGCGTGGTCATTGTTGAGCACATAGGTCCACTCACCGTCCGCATCGATACTGAAGGTGCCGTAGTTGCCATCTTGAACATTGGTCTGCGCGGTAAACACCGCTTCGTCTAAATCTGGATCGTCAACATTGAGATTGCCGCCCGTGGTCAGCGTCATGTCTTCTTGCACCGCGCCTTTATCATCACCCGGAATGCTTGGGGTGATTACCGCCGCGTCGTCTGAGCCGGTGATGGTCACTGCAATCTCATGCGTGCTGCCATCCGCAGTCGCGACCGTGAAAGTACGAACAATTGGAGTAGAGTTTGAATCTAACGCTTGAACATCCGCGTGGTCATTATTGAGCGTGTACGTCCATTCACCGTCCGCATCGATACTGAACGTACCGTAGTGGCCATCTTGAATATCGGTCTGAGCGGTAAACACCGCTTCGCCTAAATCCGGGTCGTCAACATTGAGGTTGCCACCGGTCGTCAGTATCACGTCTTCTTGCACGGCGCCAGTATCATCACCCGGAATGCTTGGCGTGATGACCGCCGCGTCGTCTGAACCCGTGATGGTCACTGCAATCTCATGCGTGCTGCCATCCGCAGTTTCTACCGTAAAGGTGCGAACGATTGGATCAGAGCCGGCGTCTAGAGCTTGAACATCCGCGTGGTCATTATTGAGAACATACGTCCATTCACCGTCCGCATCGATACTGAAGGTGCCGTAGTTGCCATCTTGAACATTGGTCTGCGCGGTAAACACCGCTTCGTCTAAATCCGGGTCGTCAACATTTAAATTACCGCCCGTCGTCAGCGTCACGTCTTCTTGCACGGCGCCTTTATCATCACCCGGAATGCTTGGGGTGATTACCGCGGCGTCGTCTGAGCCGGTAATGGTCACTGCAATCTCATGCGTGCTGCCATCCGCGGTTTCTACCGTGAAAGTACGAACAATTGGAGTAGAGTCGGCGTCCAGCGCTTGAACATCCGCGTGGTCATTGTTGAGCACATAGGTCCACTCACCGTCCGCATCGATACTGAACGTACCGTAGTGGCCATCTTGAACATTGGTCTGCGCGGTAAACACCGCTTCGCCTAAATCCGGATCGTCAACATTGAGGTTGCCACCGGTCGTCAGCGTCACGTCTTCTTGCACCGCGCCAGTATCATCACCCGGAATGCTTGGGGTGATAACTGCCGCGTCGTCTGAGCCAGTGATGGTCACTGCAATCTCATGCGTGCTGCCATCCCCAGTTTCTACCGTGAAGGTGCGAACGATTGGAGTAGAGTCTGAATCTAACGCTTGAATATCGGCGTGGTCATTATTGAGCACATAGCTCCACTCACCGTCCGCATCGATACTGAACGTACCGTAGTGGCCATCTTGAACATTGGTCTGCGCGGTAAACACCGCTTCGTCTAAATCTGGATCGTCAACATTGAGATTGCCGCCCGTGGTCAGCGTCATGTCTTCTTGCACCGCGCCAGTATCATCACCCGGAATGCTTGGCGTGATTACCGCCGCGTCATCTGAGCCCGTGATGGTCACTGCAATCTCATGCGTGCTGCCATCTGCAGTTTTTACCGTGAAGGTACGAGTGATTGGATCTGAGTCTGAATCTAACGCTTGAACATCCGCGTGGTCATTGTTGAGCACATAGGTCCATTCACCGTCCGCATCGATACTGAAGGTGCCGTAATTGCCATCTTGAATATCAGTCTGCGCGGTAAACACCGCTTCGCCTAAATCTGGATCGTCAACATTAAGGTTGCCGCCGGTCGTCAGCGTCACGTCTTCTTGCACTGCGCCTTTATCATCACCCGGAATGTTTGGCGTGATAATCGCCGCGTCGTCGGAGCCCGTGATGGTCACTGCAATCTCATGCGTGCTGCCATCCGCAGTTTCTACCGTGAAGGTGCGAATAATTGGAGTAGAGTCTGAATCTAGCGCTTGAACATCCGCGTGGTCATTGTTGAGCGTGTACGTCCACTCCCCGTCCGCATCGATACTGAAGGTGCCGTAGTGGCCATCTTGAACATCGGTCTGCGCGGTAAACACCGCTTCGCCTAAATCCGGGTCGTCGACATTGAGGTTGCCGCCGGTCGTTAGCGTCACGTCTTCTTGCACTGCGCCTTTATCATCACCCGGAATGCTTGGCGTGATAATCGCCGCATCGTCGGAGCCCGTGATGGTCACTGCAATCTCATGGGTGCTGCCATCCGCAGTTGATACCGTGAAGGTGCGAACAATTGGAGTAGAGTCTGAATCTAGCGCTTGAACATCCGCGTGGTCATTGTTGAGCGTGTACGTCCACTCACCGTCCGCGTCGATACTGAACGAACCGTAGTTGCCATCTTGAACATCAGTTTGCGCGGTAAACACCGCTTCGCCTAAATCCGGATCGTCAACATTGAGGTTACCGCCGGTCGTCAGCGTCACGTCTTCTTGCACTGCGCCTTTATCATCACCCGGAATGCTTGGCGTGATAACCGCTGCGTCGTCGGAGCCCGTGATGGTCACTGCAATCTCATGCGTGCTGCCATCCGCGGTTTCTACCGTGAAAGTGCGAACAATTGGATCAGAGTCTGCGTCTAGCGCTTGAACATCCGCGTGGTCATTATTGAGAACATACGTCCACTCACCGCTGTCATCAATACTGAAGGTGCCGTAGTTGCCATCTTGAACATTGGTCTGCGCGGTAAACACCGCTTCGTCTAAATCTGGATCGTCAACATTGAGATTGCCGCCCGTGGTCAGCGCCACGTCTTCTTGTAAATCACCTTTATCGTTTCCAGTGATAATAGCGGCTAATGATTCAGAAATAACATCAATAGTAGAATTCAAAACAGTGTTCAAAGTGACTTGTTGATTTGCAGTTAACCCCTTGGTCTCAAAGAATGTTTGCGCTAAAACCTCTACGCCATCTCTTTCAATACTTCCAGAGGTTATCAAACTAGAGCCACTAACATCTCCAGCCGCGGTAGCAAATTCACTCCCCAATAAAGTAGGGTCTAAACCGTCTTCGAGAGCATTGAATAAAGCAATAACATCAGGTGATATGTCAATGTTTTCGTGTTGATCAACAAACGTAATTTCAGGTTCTTTATTGCCTTCAAACGTTTCGACAATAATTTCACCTGGAAACAACTGCTGCCCTGGCTCGACTACTTTAATTTTACCATCTAAACCAATTACAACATGCGTTTCTACTGCTAACTTCATTCTGTCGACCACTGCTCATATCCCCTAGAAATCATCGATTAGATTCATCAATCAAACCCAACACAACAAGCTCATTTATTGACAAGAAAAATAACTGGGTAATTTATCATCAAACAGCCCCTATAAAACACGCACTTTTATAGGCTTAAATTTTCATGTTTTAAATTTGTTTTATTTTTATCCAAACAATAATATTTTATTAAAGAATTAAAAATCGAACAAGTGATGTATATTTTTCGATTAAAAATAAGTTTGAAAGTTGTAATAGCCTAAAAAATTGAATGGCATTCCTTAAGCAAGAGTCATTCATTCTAAATCAATAAAAACAAATAATGATTTAAATATTATTAACAAATTGGAGAATTTCTTTGAAGCTAATTTACTGTAGCTTACTGTGCAGTGGGCTTTTATTACCACTACCTTCTTGGGCACAGTCATTAGAGCAAGCGGTATCACAAACCTTTGCTACAAATCCAGAAATAAAAAGTGCGTTTAATGAATATATAAGCAAACGCTATTTAATTGATGCATCTACAGGAGCCTATAGACCGAGTTTAGATTTAGATGCAGGAATAGGGTATGAAGCAATTAATCCAGCTTCCGAAATCGCTCGCGGATCAACTGAGATGACACGCAGAGAAGCATCACTTACGCTAAATCAATTGATATGGGATGGTTCAAAAACTCTGAATGATATCGATCGTGTCTCTGCAGATGCTGAGTCAGTTCGACTACAATTATTATCGAATGCACAAAATACAGCACTCGACGTTGTAAGGATTTACATTGAGACTATTGAAGGTTTTGAGATTCTCGCTCTATCAGAGAGTAATCTCGCGACACACGAAAAGATATACGTCGACATAAAAAAGCGTACAGACTCAGGTATCAGTTCAACTGCAGATCTTACGCAAATTGAAGCACGTCTAGCAAAAGCACATAGTAATTTAATCGCAGCTGAAAACAACTTGATTGACTCACAGACCACTTTCATTCGCCTTGTTGGGGAAGCTCCTCAATCCCTTATTTTTCCTCGAGCCGATAAAAACTTTATCCCATTAACGTTGGAACTCGCTCAAGAGCAAGCCTATGAATCTCATCCTGTTATTAAAATATCACAAGTGGATGTTGAGTCTGCAAAATTCCAATATAAGCAAAGCCAGTCAAACTACTTCCCTACCCTTTCATTTGAAGCCAAGCAGAGTTGGAAAGAGGATGCTGGAGGAATAGAAGGTAGTAGTGATGAAACAACAGCGATGATACGGCTTAATTACAACCTTTATAATGGAGGTCGAGATTCAGCAAAGAGTTCAGAAATGGCTTACCAGTTAAACAAAGCCAAAGATTTACGAGAGAGAGCATATCGCTCAGTTAAAGAAGAACTACAACTGTCTTGGAGCGCTTTAGAAATGACATCTCAGCAAAAGGTCTTCCTTGCTGATCATGTGGATTCGGCCTCCGAAACCGTAATTGCGTACGAAAAACAATACTTAATAGGCAAACGTACTTTGCTCGATCTTTTGAATACTGAAAATGAACTTTTCGAATCACGAAAAGGTTACGTAGAAGCAAAATATTCCGAACAATACGCAAAATATAGAGTCCTTACTTCTACAGGTAACCTATTGAATGCATTGAGAGTTAACTTACCGAGAGAGTGGACAAATAAGGTGGATTACTAATGTACAAACAAACCATTTTTTGGTCTTTTCTATTTTTTACTTTCAACATTCAAGCAAGTGATGAGATTAGTTACATCCCAACCCCGAATGTAAGTCAAGTTGCGGACCAGTTTGACCAAGATAGTGATGGGGTCATCAATGAAAGAGACCTTTGCCCAGACACCCCTCAATTTGCTGAGATAGACAATGATGGATGTGGAAGCCTTGTTGAGACAGAGGATTCATATGTTATTCGAATCTTATTCAATAATGACTCCGATACAATAGATTCAATTTATGATCAGCAAATCAAAGGTATGGTTAACTTCTTAAAGCAGTATTCGAATACCGCAATTGAAATTCAAGGTTACGCCAGTAACGTCGGAAATCACCAATACAACATGGCTCTGTCGACACGTCGAGCTAAACAAGTTCGTAACAAAATAATAAATTTGGGTATAAAAGAAAGTCGAATAAGGATTGTAGGCTTTGGTGATACTCAACTGAGTTCAATAGGTATTGATGAAATAAGCCATGCTCTAAATCGAAAGGTTACAGCTACGGTTGTAGGGCATAAAGGTGAAGTAAAAGAAGAGTGGAATATATTTACAACTCTTCCAAAAGCACATTAACACGATATGATGGGATGCAGAGCATCCCATCTCCGTCTCAATATTGAGACTTTATAATAACAACCAAAAAACAACCATCTATTATTTATAAATAGTTATATTATTATCCAGAAAATAAATGGGGTGTTAAAATTAGCAATCATTAGCAATCACTTCCCGCCAATATAATACTAATAAAGTTTCATACATTACCAAAACCATCAAATAATGCTTATAACAACATCGTTAATAGCGTATGTACACCATATTCCAAACTCTATATTTAGATTAATTCAAATATATCCACAGAACTCGATTTACTTAAAAGCCCAAACACATTATATAGCGATATAAATATGACTGAAACATGCCTTCGCAGGCTAAACCAATTGTTGGGCCACTACGATCATTCAGTACTTTATGAAGTTAACTTAGACGAGCTGGAAAACGTGTTTGCCACCTCCCGACGTAACACATCCAACATTCTAAAAATTTTAGGAGACTACAATTGGATTTTCTGGCAACCAGGTGTAGGGAGAGGGAAAAGTAGCACCATCCAAATAACAGTTTCAATGTATCAAGCAATCTATCAAACCCTTAGCAGTGAAATAGAATCAAATAACTTTGACGTTATTGCTAAGATTCTATACGCCTATCAAGAGGTTGCGGCTAACGCTTTAAATCAAGCAATGCTTGAATCCAATAGGAATAAAGAGGCTTCAAATTCTCTCGTGATCACTCAATATCCCTGGGTCAATGAGTTAAACCCAACTTTAACTTACCGGTTTTCAGAGCTACAAATAGCTCGAAGTCTTTACGACACCTTACTCATAGTTAATGTACACGGGAAACTGGAGACGCAGCTGGCCTATGATTACAGGGTAGATGGAAAAAGTATCTACCTCTGGATCAGACCAGAAGTAATTTGCCATGATGGGTTGCCTTTGACTATAGATGATGTATTTTTTAGCCTTAGAGAACTAAAAAATACACAAGGTCCAGTTAATCTATTATTCAAGCAAGTTGAAGATATCTATTTCTCGGAGTCTGAAAGAGCCGTTTGTATTCAACTGGAAAGTGAAAACCCACTTTTCCTATACTGTCTCGCTACAGCGAATGCTTCAGTTTTTACTAGTCGCAACCTTTCCTTCTCGAAGAAGAGAAGTATACCAATCGGTACCGGTCCATTCTCACTATCTTGTTGGGATAAAGATAAGGTCGTACTAAGAAAGAACCCGCATTACTTTGCTAAAAACGCATTGCTTCAAGAAATAACACTTTCACACCAAGGCAGCGAACTTGAGCACTTTGTAAGTTTCAATCACCCTGCCCTCGAAACAGAAAAGCATCTAATCCAAGCCTTTTCATACTTAGCTTATAATATGCGTGAAAGTAGTGATATTTCTCCCCACACGATCAATAACCTTTTTAAGTACTTAAAATCAATTCGAAATCAATTTAGCGTCAGTGAAAACTTACACCCGATGACACTAAACGAGTCTTCCTCATGCTCTATAAACCCGATTTCGACACCGATATTAAGTGGAAAGTTGGTCTTAACGCACCCGAAATGGACAATTAAGTATCTTGAGAACCTTTCTAACTGGTTAATTAAAAAAATTTCCGAGACAGGTATAATCGTGGATGTCGTTATCTTACCCAATGCGAGCACACCAGAAATGCTTAGAGATCAAGCCGATCTCTTATTTGTAGAAGAGGTTATAGAACAACCCTTAGAGTTCGGCCTTTATGAATGGCTGCTAGCCAGCACTGCCATTCGATTTATTTACCCTTATGAACGACTCTTAGAACATACATCAGACCTTCATAAGCAATTAACAAATGAAGACCAACTACCGCAATTAGTCACACGGTTTAATCAACTATGTTCAGAAAGCTCTTTACTCCCACTTTTTTGGGGGCAAGAAGAAGTAGTTCAAGCGAAACAGGTTAATGGGCTTTACATAAACAAATCGGGATACAGTGATTTTTATAAGCTTTGGATCAATAACTAACCAGTAGTGTAAATATCATCGTCAACCTAGGCTTAGGTTGACGTCTCTAAAGTTCCAGCATCATAGAAAAACGTCACTAGACGAAATCACTTGCTTCACCTTATACCGCTGGTTGTAACTTGTTTAAAAATTCTGCCAATGTCTCGGCTAACACATCACGATTTTTGGTTCCCAAACGCTCTAAAACTACGTTACCCGTTAAGTTACAGATAGAGATAACATCCAGTTCAGCGTCAGTAGCTGCGATGAAAACCGTTGGCTTTAGCTTCAAACGACGCTGAGTCACTAGGTGGCCTAAGATGTTTTCTTGCAGGCATTCGAAGTCTTCATCACTCCAAATCTGTAATAACGTCAGATCGTTACCGTCAAAAGTCGCGTTCATATCTGCGCTGTATTGCGCACCGTAGAAGGTTTTGATGTCTTCATGCAGCGTCAACTCGATACCCGTTTCAACGTTAGTGAAATCCGCGAATTGCTCACGTGGATAGTTTTTCCATAACACGGCGTCGCCGCTCTTTTCTTCTACGCAAGGCGACACAATATCAACCAACTCCTCATTGCGAGGTAAGCTTTGGTGTTGCTGCTGCCACGCGTCAACGTATCGCTGACTAAAAGAAAGTAGTGCGTCTTGAGCACGTTGAGTCATGAAAATCTCCTAAACACAAAATAATAAATAGAATCCGAGCCCTTTCAGCGCCGATTAAGCGATGACTTAATGACAGGGTAATAGGGATTCAGTAAAATCGACCCCATTCTAATCGAATTTGAAACGAAAGTATGAGCAAATATTCTGACGCAAAAGAGCTAGCGGGTTTAACCCTTGGCCAAAAAACTGAGTACTCTAACCAATACGATGCAAGTTTATTGCAGCCAGTACCTCGTAGCCTGAATCGTGATGACCTTGCGCTAAACGGTGACCTGCCTTTTGTCGGCCATGATATTTGGACGATGTACGAGCTTTCGTGGCTAAACACCAACGGCCTACCACAAGTGGCGGTGGGTGAAGTTTTCATCCCAGCAACGAGCCCAAATTTAATTGAATCAAAATCTTTCAAGCTGTATCTGAACAGCTACAATCAAACTCAATTCCAAAACTGGGACCAAGTCACTGAGCGTCTTACTCAAGACTTGTCGGCATGCGCTGGCGAAGCCGTGATTGTGAACGTTAACTCGGTAACCGACTACACCAACCAACCTATCGTGACGATGGAGGGTGACTGTATCGACAACCAAGACATCCAAATCACCAGTTATGATTTTGAAGCGTCATTACTTGAAGGTGCTGCTGGCGAGCAAGACGTAGAAGAAACACTACACAGCCACCTATTAAAATCGAACTGTTTGATCACCAACCAACCCGATTGGGGCAGTGTTGAGATCGCATATTCAGGCAAGAAAATTGACCGTGAATCACTGCTACGTTATTTAGTTTCTTTCCGTGAGCACAACGAATTCCACGAACAATGTGTTGAGCGTATCTTCACTGACATCATGAAATACTGTGCACCATCGAAGCTAACCGTGTTCGCACGTTACACGCGTCGTGGAGGTTTAGATATCAACCCATACCGTTCAACAGAGCAAGATAGACCAAGTCACAATAAGCGTATGGCTCGCCAATAATCAGGTTGAAACACCCACTCTTATTTGAACCTACCCAATCTTTAAAGGGATATTGAAATGCGTTGGTTATACGTTGTTAGTCTATTTATTTTAAGCTTAAGCACATCGGTTCATGCGTCGGTTTATTCATCGGCGCTGCTCAATGAAGCCAATAACTTGGTTGAGATCGAGCCGAGCCAAGCAAAACAAATGGCGAATAGCTACCTAACGCTACGTATCCTTTCTGATCAAAGCGAGAAAAGCCCATCGGCCATTTCTCGCGAAGAGACAGACTCTTCGATTAGAACTCCAAACAGCAGTATCGATGCCTACAAGATATTAGCGAAAGCAGAATACAACCTTGGCAACATTCATACTGCAATTCAACATATCGACAAAGCGTCTGAGTTAGCGAAAACTTATAAACTTGAGTACCTAAAATTGGATCTTCAGATCCTAAAAGTTAGATTACTTTGGCTTAGTGATAGAAAATCAATCAAAGCAAAAACAGAGCTAGCGAGTATCGAAACAGACCTAGAATCGGTGAATAAAACCTTACGCTTAACAGAAGGCATCACCTATCGTTTGATCATGTTAAAAGCCGATATCGCCTCTTATGATAATAAAGTAGACGAAGCCGAGAAGTTCTATCAAGAAGCGAAAACTTACCTAGATCAACGCTACTCAGAAAAGGTCACCATCGACTACCACATCGCAGTCGGTGAATTTTATCTGAACCACAAAGAATACAATCACGCGCTATCTGAATTACTTTATGGTTACTGGAAGTCGGTAGAAGGCAACCTAAGCGCACGCTTAGCCAAAGTAAACCGCTTGCTTGCACAGCTTTTCTTTGAGCGCCAAGTATTGGATAAAGCACTAGAGCACCTTTCTCAAGCCGCTGATTTCTACGACAACTTTGAAAACTCTCCGATCTTGGCACAAGTGCTAAAGAAAATGGGTGATGTGTACTTCTTCCAAGGAAAATATAACCTCGCTTTAGTGCATTTTTTCAACGTCCTAGATCATGAAAGTACCGACCGAGACATCCACCAAGTTATTGATATTAGGTTAAGTTTATCAGCAACTTACTTGCGTCTTTATAACTACCCTCTGGCAGAGCAGTACCTAACACGCGCACTGGAACTGTTGGAATACACTGACATTCCAAAGCTGGAAGGACGCGCTGCGCTGTTATCGGCAGGATTGGCTTACCACTTGCAAGAAAGCGATGATGTAATCAAGCATGCAACGCGTGCACTCGAAATTTCACGTCAGGTAGAAAATATGCGCCTGTCGCAACGCTCATACTATTTACTTTCTTTGGGTTATGAGCAAGCAGGCCAACCTCAACAGGCATTAGCCAACCTCAAGCAATACAATAGTCTGGTGTCTTTAGAGCAACAAAAACTCAACCGTGTTGGCGAGGATGCATTCCGTCAACAGAAAGAGTTTGCCGAACAAACACTGCACTATGCCGGCCAAGCGCAAGAACTGGAAAGATATAAACTAGAGCATCGTAAATTCCAAAAAATATCGTTTGCCCTATTTTTGTTCAGCATCATTTTGTTCTTCTTTGTTCTGCGCAGAGGCTACCTGATTCAAACCTTAGCCAAAGAAGTGGACTCACTGCGCACAGACCTCTTTACCCACTCACGTTCAAAGCTTCCCAATCTAAGAATGCTGAATGCTAAGCTCTCAAATTCGTTAGAACAAACGAGCCAAACCTTCGAGCAATGGCAGCTTGGCGAGTTAATTTATGAGCCACTGAACGACCGTTTACGCTTTGTGATGATTGATTTACCTTTCCTACGCAATATGTACACGCAGAATGGCTACAAAGCAGGTCTAGAGTTAGAAGACGCTTTTGGTGACTTCCTAAAATCAAAACTTGAAGGCCCGGCACGCGTCTACCATTTCTCAGATGCGAACTTGCTTTATATAGAGCCAAATTCAGACCGAGATTCATCACCAGAAGCCATGTTCCTAAAGATTCAATCGTGGATTAATAACTTCGAACCAGAACGCAACATCAACCGTACGCTTCGAATGGGCATCGCTGACTATCCGTTCTTACCACGCGCTTACACTGCGATTAACGACCAAGAGTTACTAGATGTATTATTGATGTCGACCAACTTAGCACGCGAGATCAGCTTAAAAGAACGCACTAGCCAATGGGTATACCTCAAAGCTATCGATAATGCTCCAGCGGCAAGCCTTGCAACTGGTAACATAAGAGAAGCTTGTAAACATGCCATTAATCAAGGGTTAATAAAAATACAATCGTCGTACCAGAATGAGGACAACATCAAAAAAATGCTAAAAGATGACTGATTTGCGAGCGGTTAAGACTTGCAAGTCGTGACCTTATTTTTAGTTTTGTTATTATCGATGCAACGGAATTTCATTTAAATGATCGTGATCGGTCTACGCGGCGCTAATTAATACATCTATGGGCATTCTTGAAAAAGACATTCAGGCGCAACTACACCAATTGAAATTTCAATTGGAGCAAGTTCGTTTGACGCAAAGAGACACCTCGTTCAAATTTATTAGAGAGCAGAAAGTTCTTAAGCGTATCGTCACATCTTTAAGTGATGCGTGTGTTGGTAGTAACAGCTATTTAGATGAAAACCTCATTGCCCTTAGGGAAGAGCTAGAAAAGCAAAAAGACATCAGCTCAATGATCCCAAAGTTGGCAGTCTTAGAAAGGATGCTCAAGCAGAAAACGTTGGCTATGGATAAACAGAACGGATATCTGGACGACAGCATTAAGCACAGTGGAGAAACGCTACAACGTATAACTGGCCTTCCAGCACCGTTGAAACGTGACCTGCGAAACTTACTTAGCTTCTCCGAATGTAATGGCAGTCAGAAAGTTGACCACGCCATGAAACTTCTCGGTATTTACGAGCGTGCCATAAAGATTATGGCGAATAACTCGCGTACTCATTTCGCCGACGCTGCCCAATCGCCAGAACAAGAACTCCTTTCCGACCTATCAAACGAATTACAACATCTGATCACTGAACTCGACTTTGAGGGTGAATCAGGTGATTTACTCGCCGATATTCGAGCAAAACTTTTGATTGGCGTTTCAACACAAAGCTTACTTGAGCTAACACTTCAGATCCTCAAACTGGTTATTGAAGGCACCAACCTAGAGCGTAAGAAGTCTGAACAATTTATCGATCAACTCAACGCATCACTCGCTTCCAGTATCAAAACAGCAGACCAAAATGCTGACCAAAGCCAAAGTTACTTTGAGCACCGCCAAGGTCTGAACTCTGAGTTAAATGAGCTTGTATCTAAAAGCCAAAACTCCGTTGATAAAGCAACAGACATCGATAACTTAAAGCAGACAATTAATCCTCTGCTTAGTGAAATCGCCTCTCTTTCTGAAAGACTGAATCATGCCGAGCAAAAAGAACAAGCTCTGATAGAGAGAATGAATTACGGGAAAACTCAGTTAGACTCGCTCTATGAAGTGACTCAAGACTACCGAAAACGTTTGGAAGATCAGGCTCAGCGTATGCTGCTTGACCCTCTAACCAAGGTCTACAATCGTACTGCCTTTACCGATCGTCTAGAACTTGAATACCGTCGTTGGATTCGCGCGCAACACTCACTGCGAGTCGTTCTGCTCGACATCGACAACTTCAAAGCCATTAACGATAGCTTTGGTTACACAGCGGGTGATAAAGCGCTAAAAATCATAGCGAGAACCATCACCAAAGAAACAGGCACTACCGACACCGTCGCGCGTTTTTCTGGTGAGGAATTTATCTTGTTGTTGCCAGAACAAACCGATGAATATTGCCATCAGGTAATTCAAAACATCCAGACGCAAGTGAGCCGATTGCCATTTAAGTTCCGTGACCAACAGATCACCATTACCTTGTGTGCGACAACCACTCAGTTTAAAGAATCAGATACACCTGAAGAAATATTAGAGCGACTAAATAAAACGCTAAACAAAGCAAAACAGCGCGGTACTAACCAACTGGTTTGGAACTAAGCCGACCCTAGATTTAATTTATTTCTTTTTTTCAAATACTTATCACATACCAATTCCCTCAATGTTTGCTAAGCTAATGATTAACATTCGCTTAACAAGCATTATTGACATGCAATGCTGTTTATAAGAGCTTGAACAACTGTATATTGACTCTTAAGCAACTGGATATTAGCTCTTAAGCAATCCCATACAATCCATTAAGCAACGCTGTCGTAACCGTTTCGTCTGGTTAACTCTTCTCACCTTTAACCAAACACTTTCAACGTTTGCTTCTCACTCTCGAGCCAGAGGGTCACTTCAAAAGTCGCCTCTGCTCTTCTCAACAAGGAGGCACTATGATTACTCATATCAGCCCTGCCGGTAGCATGGATTTACTCTCTCAACTTGAAGTTGAGCGTCTTAAGAAAACCGCATCTAGTGATCTGTACCAACTGTATCGTAACTGTACATTGGCGGTACTCAACTCAGGTAGCCACACCGACAACTCAAAAGAATTACTCGATAAATATCAATCATTTGATGTTGAAGTCGTTCGTCGTGAGCGTGGTATCAAGCTCGAACTGAGTAACCCACCAGAGCATGCCTTTGTCGATGGTGAAATCATCAAGGGTATACAAGAGCACCTATTCTCAGTGCTGCGTGACATTGTCTACGTCAACATGCATTTAGCAGACAACCAAAGACTGAACTTAACCAATGCTACTCACATTACCAATCTAGTGTTTGGGATCTTGAGAAACGCAGGAGCGCTCACGCCGGGCATTGAACCGAACCTGATTGTTTGTTGGGGTGGTCACTCGATCAACGCCAACGAATATCAATACACTCGCGAAGTCGGTAATGAACTTGGGTTGCGTGAACTGAACATTTGTACCGGCTGTGGACCAGGCGCTATGGAAGGACCAATGAAAGGTGCAGCCATTGGCCATGCTAAACAACGCTATACCGAACATCGTTATTTAGGTCTTACTGAGCCTTCGATCATCGCTGCTGAGCCACCAAACCCGATCGTAAATGAACTGGTGATCATGCCCGATATAGAGAAGCGTCTTGAAGCATTCGTTCGTATGGCGCATGGCATCATTATTTTCCCTGGTGGCCCCGGTACAGCTGAAGAGCTGCTGTATATCTTAGGGATCATGATGCACCCGAATAACGCAGACCAGCCGATGCCTATTGTTTTGACGGGCTCGAAAGAGAGCGAAGCTTACTTCCGTTCAATTGATAAATTCATTGGCGAAACTCTGGGTGAAGAAGCACAAAAGCACTATGAAATAGTGATTGATGACCCTGCACGCGCTGCGAAAATCATGAAACAAGCGATGCCAGATGTACGCTCTCACCGTAAAGAGACCGGCGATGCTTATAGCTATAACTGGTCACTGCATATCGAGCCTGAGTTCCAACTGCCCTTCGATCCGACACATGAGTCTATGGCGGCACTTGATCTTCATATGGACCAGAAAACAGAAAGCCTTGCGGCTAATTTACGTAAAGCGTTCTCAGGAATTGTGGCGGGTAATGTCAAAGCCGAAGGTATTCTAGAGATAGAAAAACATGGTCCATTCCTCATTGATGGTGATAAAGAGTTGATGACAAAAATGGACCAACTGTTAAGTGACTTTGTTGAACAACATAGAATGAAACTGCCGGGCGGCACTGACTACGTTCCTTGCTATAAAATTATGCCTAGCAGCGAATAACGACAAGTGACTGATAACAGGCCACAAGCATAAAGCTAAACAAGTCATGACGTTTACGTCACCAACGTTTCAACTAACCTACTGATACGTTACTATAAGGGGCTAGCAACCCCTTATTTATTGCCTATTTAGTGGAAACCTATGTCTATCCATCTTGTTATTATCGATGCCTTAAATCTCATCCGACGCGTACACTCTGTTCAGCCGGATCCAGCCGATATAGCAAGAACCATTACCACCACAACTCGCACACTGAACCGAATTCTAAACGAATCACAACCAACCCACATCATCGCGGTATTTGATCACCATTTACAAGATAGAGGGTGGCGCGCTGAGGTACTTCCTGCCTACAAACAGAACAGAAAGCCAATGCCTGAACCATTAATGAAAGGTCTTGATGCTATTCAGCAGGCTTGGTGGGAATTAGGTATTGATTCGCTGCTATCTGATGGTGATGAAGCGGATGACTTAGTAGCAACGCTCGCTAAGAAAGTGGCCGATCACGGAGAAAAGGTCACAATAATCTCTACCGATAAGGGCTATTGCCAGCTGTTATCACCAACGCTACAGATCCGTGATTACTTCCAACACCGCTGGTTAGATAAACCCTTTATCGAAGCGGAATTTGGCGTAAAGCCTGAACAACTTGCAGATTACTGGGGATTAACTGGCGTAAGCTCAAGCCAAGTTCCGGGCATTCCCGGAGTTGGACCTAAAGCGGCAAAAGAGATCCTAACCACGTATCCAGATATTGAAGCGGCATTCCTAGCTGAAGACTTACCAAAAAAGTATCGTAAGAAGTTCGATGAGCATATTGAATCGGCTCGCGTATGTAAGCTCGTTTCTGCACTCAAAACAGACATCGATTTGGGTTTTAATCTGCAAGATATTCGTTACGAAGCGGTGTCTTAATTCGACGTTACTAGCTTAATCGCTAAAAAGCTAACCGTTAGAAATAAATCGCTTATAGATCAAATCATTAGAAACACAGTCTTTAGAAAGTAGAAAAGCCTTAGTCTGAACTAAGGCTTTTTTGGTTTCAGTTAAGACGAAACATGTCGCTTATACTGGTTAACTTCTATTTCTAAAATGACTTGCAGTAAAGAGTGGATTAGAAGCTATAAGCGATTGAGGCTTTGAAGTTACGACCCGCTTCATAGCTGGTGTACTTATCAGAACCCCAAGATATACCAAAGCCAGTATGCTCTGCGTATTTCTTATCAAACAAGTTATCAACACCTAAGTTCATCTCTAGATCTTTAGCGAACGTAGGAGTGTAAGCTGCCCAAATGTTATGAGTCGCAAAACCTGTGCGTTTTATTTCATCACCATCTTCATCGGTGTAATCGTTACCTGGAACAAAGCGAGAGTCCCAACCAAATACGAACTCACTGCTCAAACTGTAGTTAAAACCAGCCTTAAAGTTGTGAATACCCGTTTTGTTCATGTGACTCGTTTTATCATTTTTCAGATTCTTTTGGTCGCCATCTGAGTAAGAGTGGTTAGCATAAACACTTAACGCATCTAGCTGGTAGCTTAATACCGTTTCAACACCCCACACTTCAACATCATACTGGTTAGCTAATGTTGAGTTGTTCTTAGTTGGGTGCATTTGATTATCAAGGTTGTAGGTGTAAGCCGTGAAACCTAGAATAGCGTAATCCGCCGCAAGTAAGCTTGTCAGTTCGTA
This sequence comes from Vibrio sp. L3-7, assembly GCF_963898195.1. Lineage (NCBI taxonomy): Bacteria > Pseudomonadati > Pseudomonadota > Gammaproteobacteria > Vibrionales > Vibrionaceae > Vibrio > Vibrio sp. L3-7. Next base: position 142,050 of record NZ_CAWQUW010000073.1, read on the forward strand.
ATCAAAACCCGCTTCATAGTTGTTACCTGTCATCGCTTTGGTATCAGACTGATTCACGTCACTTGCTGCTTTCATAGTAAGTGTTTCAGGCAGTGATGCGCCTTTAAATAAACGACCGTAACCAACACGAAGCTTTAGATTTTCTGTCGTTTGGTACTCACCTTTGAACTTAGGAGATAACTGGTCGAAGTCACCGGAGTAAACACCACCAAGCTTATGAACGTCGTAACGTAAGCCTGTCGTTAGACGAAAATCGCTGAACTCGTACATGTCTTGTAGATACAACCCGTAAGCGGTAACTGTTCCGCCATCCATCCCGTACTTCTTGGTTTCACCTTGGTGAGAACCGCTTTGGTATACTCCATCACCAGCATCAATCCATTGTTCCGCTTTATAACCATCAAGGCCGTAAGTAAGCTCGTGCTCACCTACCCAAGAGATATTACGAATATCGCCACCGATGGTCGTGACATTGTATTCACGGTCTGGGATAGCAATAGTGCCATCTTTGAACCAATCGCCATTAGCGTCTTTGTCCCACGCATCATCAACAAGCGCATCGCGATCCATGTATTGACGGTTGTAGTAAACATTGGTTTTCAAATGCACCAAATCGCTACCCGCATCATATTCGTGCTGTAATGTCACCGTATCGCGATTAAGAGAATTATAGTTGTGCTCGTTATCCGCATACAGCGCACCAGCCTTCTCACCAGAAAGCTGACGTTTACCACCATCATTATATCGGTTAAAAGTTAACTTAAATTCGTTAGCATCATTAGGGATGAACACAACCTTAGCTAGGCCAGACTTCAGCTCACCTTGCTTTGACGTTACCGCCTCTTGATCTGGAATGTGCAGATCGCCATCTTCTGAATAGTTCGCAATCCCCATGAACTGCAACTTATCATTCACTTTGGCATAAACAGCAACGTTTGTTGAGAAGCGCTCATAAGCGGTTTGATAGCTTGTTTTTACTCGTGCACCAACACTTTCGCCCGGCTTAAGAAGATCGTTAGGATCTTTGGTTTCGTAGCTAAATGAACCGTTAATCGCACCAGAACCCGAAAGTGCTGAGTTACCGCCGAGTTCAATTTCAGCACGCTTGAGCATCGCAGGGTCAATCGCCTGATCGCCCGAGTGGTGAAATAGCTGACCTTCTTGACGAGCACCATCAATTGTCACAACGGCAAACTTATCTTCCATACCTCGTACATACACTTTGCGAGAGTAACGTGCGTTTCCGTCAACCGTTACACTCGGCATGGTGTTCAAAACATCTTTAATGTCTGATGCTTGTTTCTTATCGAGCGTGTCTGAATTTATTTCAGTCTGAACAAGTTGATCGAGGGCGGAACCGATAACGACAACGGTTTCGGGTTCATCGGCAGCAAAAGCTGTAAACGAAGATAAAGCAACCGTTACGGCCACTGATAGTGCTTTAAGTTTCATAATAGATTTTTATATTTTATAGATTAGAATGAGAAGTGATGAATAATACACACTTTGAATGATAATTCTTATCATTTACATTCTTTACTTACATTCGCTTACTTTTAATAAAATCACTTTTGATTAAGATATTCGAGCTGTAAAACTTACTCCGTTTTACCGCTGAATCTTTGAATAAAACCTACTTTTCAGAATAGATATAGGTAGCCGTAAGTATCATTCACCTACGGCTTTTTTAAGATAATATCGCCGAAAATCTAGGGCTAATTAGCAAAGATATAAGATTAATTAACGAAGATATAAAGTCAGTACACGAAGGCATAAGATCAAATAACGAAATTGAACTCATATTCAGCTCAATGAAAAACACGCTCAGAGACCTAAAACCTCTTCGTAAACTCTCTACTGATATTGTTAATTTTCAAGACACCTAGAGGTTATGGTCCTCCTAGCCAAGCTTGTTTTCCAAAATACAGATACAAAAAATGCCCCTTAAAGGAGCATTTCATTGGTCACTGACAGTACTAATAATTCACTTAAGTGAATTGTTAGTACGGTGAGATATTCGAAAGCGACTGAATATGAACCGTGATCTCTTCGCGATCGTGGTAAAGGTGCTTCGCCTGCATCTTGAATTTAACTTTGTTATCAATCAGGAACTGTTTCAGGTTCTCGATATCCTGCAGTACTTCATCGTAACGGCCTTTCATTGGCAGTTTAAGGTTGAACAGTGCTTCTTTCGCCCAGCCTTTGATGATCCACTCACCCATTAAGTGAGCAACACGAGCTGGCTTCTCAACCATGTCACAGATAATCCAAGTCACGTTCTTACGGTCAGGTTCAAATTTAAAGCCATCCACCATGTGGTGCTTGATTTGACCCGTTTCCATTAGGCTGTCTGCCATCATGCCGTTGTCAACACAGTGAACGAACATAGAACGCTTAACCAGTTGGTAAGTCCAACCACCTGGACACGCACCCAAATCAACACCCCACATACCTGGAGCCAAGCGCTCATCCCATTCATCACGAGGGATGAATACATGAAATGCTTCTTCTAGCTTCAATGTAGAACGGCTTGGTGCATCTGATGGGAACTTCAAACGAGGAATGCCCATAAAGAACTGTGAGTTGTTGGTTGGGTAAGAGTAACCGACCAAGCAGTGACCCGGAGCGATAAAACATAAGTGAAGCACAGGCTTCTTAACATTGTCTTTCGCTGTCATCAGGCCTTTACCACGCATAGCTTGACGCATTGGTACGGTAAACTTACGGCAGAACTTCAAAAGCTCTTTCGCTTCATTGGTGTCAGGCGTTTCAATACGGATATCGCCACAACGTGGGAAACCTTCTTTCTCAGAAAGCGCCTCAAGAATTGGGGAGATACGATCATCAGTCGGCAGATCTTTGATTTCAACCGCTACCGCGATCATTTGACGAGCAAAGATCAGCGATTGGAAGTCGATCTCTTTAACCAGTTTATCGGCTTCGCCTGCTTGATAACATTCAAACAATACAAAGCCTGTATTGTTCTTTAAGCGAGGAAAACCAAACACTTCCAGTTGTGTTGCCTTGTCTTGAATTTCGCCAGCACATTCTTTTTCAAAACCAGAGCGACAATAAAGTAGTACGTGTTTCACTGAGTTACCTCTTTTATATTCAAAGCAGCGAAGGAGAAGACTCCCCAACCAATGATAAATAGTAGACCACCAAACGGTGTTATAGGGCCAAACCATTTTATTCCTGTCAGTGCTAGCCCATAAAGGCTGCCACTAAAACAAAGGATGCCGATGATAAAGCAAATTGCCGCAATGAAAAAATATTTTTGTGATTTAGCGCCAAGTTTCATCTGTAACAGAGCACCACATGCCAATATCGCTAGAGTATGAATAAACTGATACTGAACACCCGTCTCAAACACACCCAAAAGATACTCAGGCAAGATCGCTTTTAAGCCATGAGCGGCGAATGCACCAAGCATCACAGCAATGGCACCAGAAATGCCTGCGATAGTGAGTAAATACTTACTTCTCATTGAGCACCTCTTTGATAAACGCGGAAAGTTTTTCGACCGTCAACGCAATGTTCTGCTGCTCGGTATAACCAGAACTCTTACGAGGTTTAAAGCTATGATCGCCATCGGGAATAAACTCAACACGAATTGAATCCGACAAATCGAAACCTTCAAATTCTTCACGCTTACCAAAAGTGTCACGTTCACCCTGTAAAATGAAACAAGGCTTCTCTAGTTCAGCAAGGTGTTCACCTTTGTATTTCTCTGGTTTGCCTGGAGGGTGGAAAGGAAAACCTAAACACGCCATCGCTGCAACCTTATCAAGTTCAGACAAATGACTCGCCATGCGCCCTCCCATCGACTTACCGCCAATCACAAGTTTATCGGCATCAACCTGCTCGATAATCTCTTGGTAAGCTTCAAGCAGCTTAGGGGCTCTGTCAGGTGGACGACGCTTGCCATCTTCAGCACGCTTAATCATATAAGGGAAATTAAAGCGGATAACGCGTATTTCTTTCAACGCTAACCCTTTCGCCACCGACTGCATGAATTCATGATCCATACCGGCACCCGCACCATGTGCGAAAATAAAGGTGATAGGATAATCTTCACCATCAATGATGACATTATTCATCAAGTAGGTCCTCTTGCTCGCTCTGCGCTTTGGCAAGCATCCAGTCACGAAAAGTGGCAATACGTCCCATGTCAGCTTGTTTCTCATGACAGACAACATAGAAGGCATTCTTGCTGACCAACACCTCGTCAAATGGTGCTATCAAACGGCCTGCCTCTATTTCAGGCTGTGCTAATACATTATTGCCCAATGCAATGCCTTGGCCGTGAGCCGCAGCTTGCAGCACCATGGTTGAGTGACTGAAGATCGGACCATGATTAACGTTCACGCCGTCGATACTATTTTGCTTGGCAAATTGTTTCCAATCTTTACGAGAGGTATCGTGCAATAACGTATGGCATGCTAAATCACTAAGCGATTCTAATGGCTTGGTTCCAAGTAACACCGAAGGTGAGCACAAAGGAATTAAGTATTCTTGATAAAGCTTATCGGCTCTTAAACCAGACCAATTACCTCGCCCGTAGTAAATAGCGACGTCTACGTCATCGGTTAACGAGCCTTCATCCATATCAACGGCTTTGATTCGTACATCAATATCAGGTTCTTGCTGATTAAAGTCTGCAAGCCTTGGTACTAACCATTGAATGGCGAAACTTGGCGGTAAACTAATAGTCAATGCGCCCTTCTCACTTCGCTCAAGCACTTTGTCAGTGGCTTCTGCGAGTGATGTGAAAATATCTTTGATATCCAAGAAGTAACTTTGCCCTTCTTCGGTCAGCAGCAAAGAACGGTTTCTTCGACGAAAAAGCTTCAAAGACAAGAATTCTTCAAGTGCTTTTATCTGATGGCTGACCGCAGCTTGAGTAACAAACAACTCTTCTGCAGCACGCGTAAAACTCAAATGTCGAGCAGCGGCTTCAAACACTCTTAACGAGTTTAATGGGGGTAATCGACGAGACATAGTCACTCTCTAAATAAGCATTAGTTTTTTTTATCTGAAACATTATAATTTGTCCATTGCCTAGCGGCCAGAGAAATTCTATATTTCATCCCGCAGTAGCTAGCCTGAACGGCTTGATTCTCTCTAGAATCAATTGGTTTAGCTCCTGCGATGTTGTGTTTGCAAACTCGTTCTTTTCGAGTTGGGTAGAGTTCTACCAAATGTTTTGTTGCAGTTCTATACTGAAACGAGGCATGTACTTCCTGTATTTATTTTGACCTGTCTGTCAAATTTGTTTGCACCGCCTTATGGGCGGTGTTTTTTTATGTGCAAAGAAAAGTAACAACAAGTTTATCAATAGCTGAACTAATTAATCTTGATTATTTTTCATCGTTAATCACAGAATTAGACGCGCACTCAAATAGTCAACTGAACACATACAAATAGAATCATTGAATAGCACTAAAAAGTAACAGAATCCTTCAAGATACTCACATTTCTCAGTCACAAAGAAACCAACTTAGAACCCAAAAAATTAAAATATCAAAGCCTACCGATACCGCACCAAACTCACGCCCCTCCCGACTTACTGTAAATCATTAACAATAAAAAATAAAAAAGCCGCTTACTTTCTAGTAAGCGGCTTTGCAAAATATTCAGCTATTCGGTTAACACACCACTATGGGCGGTAAACCTTAACGTTATGGAAGCCTTGCTCTTGTAGGTAAAGTGCCTGTAGACGACTCATTACACCACGGTCACAGTACAGCAAGTACTCTTTCGCTTGGTCCAAGTCGCCAAACTGAGTCGAAAGCTTAAAGAACGGAATGTGTTTCACTTCAACACCATCGATCTCTAGTGGGCTTTCGTCTTCTTCGTCTGGGCTACGGATATCAAGAACGATAGCGTGCTCAGCAACAGCCTGAACTTGTTCAACTTCCGGCGCTTGCTCTTGGCTCTCTTTCTCGATGTCACGGATATCCATAACACGAGCGTTCTCGATCACTTGATCCAGCACTTCAAAGTTAAACTTAGCTTCTTCTGCTTCTAGTTTACCTTTCTTCGCTTTTATTGTTGGCTTCTTAGAGATAACACCACAGTATTCAGGCATTACTTTCGCGAAATCTTCGGTGCCAATCTTACGAGATAGATCGATGATGTCTTCTTTGTCCCAGTTGATGAGCGGACGCAGGATCAACGTATCAGTCACGTTATCGATGTGACGAAGGTTAGTTAGCGTTTGGCTAGAAACCTGACCTAATGCTTCACCTGTAACTAGGGCTTCGATACCGAAACGTTCGGCAACCATACCACCAGCACGCATGAACATACGCTTAAGTACAACGCCCATTTGGCCGTCTTCTACGTTTTCTAGGATTTCAGCCACTACCGGTTCGAAATCAATAGAGATAAACTTCACTTTTGCAGAAGCACCAAACTTGTTCCACAAGTAATGTGAAACTTGCTTAACACCAATTTCGTGCGCTGGACCACCTAGGTTAAAGAAGCAGTAATGCACTTTAGAACCACGTTTGATGTGTAAGTAGCTTGAAACGCCAGAATCGAAACCACCTGAGATCAAGCTAAGCAGATCTTCTTGAGTACCTAGAGGGAAACCGCCTAGGCCTTTATGACGCTCAATAACTTGGTTAAGCTTCTCGTTCTCGACTTCAACTTTAACGGTAATATCTGGATTCTTCAGTTTTACTTTTGCTGATTCAACTGCTTGGTTTAAACCACCACCTACGTAGCGTTCTAGCTCGATAGAGGTAAAGTCATGTTTACCACGACGCTTGGCTCGCACAGAGAAAGTCTTACCTTCAATAAGAGCACCGCTTCGTTCAAGAACTTGCTCGTAAATATTGTGTAGGTCTTTAAATTCTGATTGCTGAACTTCAAGGGAGTGATGAATACCCGGAGTTTGCGTCAATACTTCGAGTGTTTCTTTAAAGTACTTGTCGCTCTCAGACGTCACTTCGATGTGGTCACGACGGTTGAAGACAGCCACAGACTCAGTACGACGCTGAAGAATAGTACGAATATTACGTTCTAGAATCTTTGTGAAGCGCTTACGCACCGATTCACTTTTAATAAAAATTTCCGGATGAGGCTTAACAATAAATTTCATAGTACTTTCACGCCAATAAGGTTCACAAATTTTAGTAGGTTCATCACCACGTAAAAGGTCATTTCACATAGTTATTGAAGCAATAATAGATCAATATTAAATCTAAGGGCGCGAATTATACATGAGAAAGTGAAACAAGGAAAAGAGTGCGTGCTTTAGCACCACCAATAAACAGAACCTGATGACAAACTACCGCATCAATTTCTTTCTATCTCTCTTTCCTCCTCTTCCCACGTTTCGTACAGACACCTTTATGTCTCAAACAAAAAGCCCAATCGATTAAAGATTGGGCTTTGGAATACATACTCTTGGTAAAGACTATTCGGTAATCGCTGGAACTTCTTCGCTGTAAAGTGGTTCACCTTGCATGATGCTGATTTCTACGCGGCGATTTAGGCTGCGTTGCCACTCCGTATCATTTGGCTCGACAGGTTCTGTATCCGCCATACCACGCACTCTCAAACGTTGATGAGAGAAACCGCGAACCTTTTCCATCTCTTGAGCAACAGACACCGCTCGCTGTGATGATAAGTCCCAATTAGAACGATAAAGCTCTGAATCAAGTCTCTGGTTATCAGTGTGGCCTGAAATACGAACAATACCCGGCACATCTTTTACCAGTTCAGCAACCTGCCTAACTAAAGGTCGAAACTTAGGTTGTAAGAAAGCGGAACCCGATGGGAATGCACCTTTCTCACGAATTCGAATGACGATCTGCTGGCCAAGATTCTCAACCTCAATCGCGCCTTGGTCAATCTCTCGCTCCAACGCCTTCTTGATGCTTTCCATCAAGGTTTCCATCTCTTGCGATTGAGCCTCAGCTTGCTGTTGCTGTTGGTCTGACTCAGAGTTTTGATTGTCATGAGTAGAGACCTCTGGCGACTTGCCTCCGGTCATCTTGCCTTGGTCTCGCATTGTACCGCCAGCACGCTCAGATTCACCTTCATGAAACTCAAGCGTTTGCTGCGTAATATCAATGGTCTGTTGCATGATCACATCAATCGGTGTCGGCTCAGGGCGACCAGGACGGAACTCCTGTGCAATGATGCTAGTCCCTTTAGGAATATCTTTCACTTCCAAGCGGTTTTGTACACCAAACGCAAATTTCATCGACCCTGCGATCTGTTTGAACTTCAGTACATCCATCTCAGAGAATGAGAGCAGCAGTACGAAGAAACACATCAGCAGTGACATCAAGTCAGCAAATGTCCCCATCCATTGAGGTAACCCCGGAGGAGGACATTTGCATGGATTTTCTTCATCCATCTTCAAATCCTCTTACGCGGGTTCACCATCAATAGTTCGCTTACCTTCATTTAGGTAGCTCTTCAGGTAACCATCAATAACTCGTGGGTTCTGACCATCTTGAATCGCTAAAACACCATCCATAACCAAGCGACGGTTCAGCGTCTCTTGGTCACGACGTAGGGCAAGTTTGTCTGCAATCGGGAAGAACACCATGTTCGAAAGGATTGCACCGTAAAGCGTGGTTAAAAGTGCAACTGCCATTGCCGGGCCGATCGCTTTAGGATCATCCATGTTCGAAAGCATAGCAACCAAACCAACCAGGGTGCCAATCATACCCATCGCAGGTGCAACATCACCAAATGCAGAGAATACTTTCGCGCCCTGCTCGTGACGCTCTGTTGTTAATGCGATGTCTTTTTGCAGTGCAGCACGCACCACATCACCATCATGGCCATCCACCAATAGGTCGATACCTTTTTGCATGAAACTGTTACTGATTTCCATCTCTTCGAGTGCTAAGAAGCCGCCTTTACGCGCTGCATCAGCCATCTCTACGACTTTAGCGATAAGATCTTCAGGCTCATCGGCTTTAAACATAAATGCTTTGCCGGCAATTTTAGTCGCGCCAAAGAACTGCCCCATAGTGAACTTCATCAGAACAACAAACGTTGAACCACCCACCACGATCAAAATGGATGTCGTGTCATAGAACATCCCGAGGCTTCCACCTAGGATCATTGCCATGATTACAAAGGCAAATCCACCAATCAAACCTATTAGGGTTGCTAAATCCACTGAGCACTCCTCATGCTTTTTTGTAGCTCTACGTCGACGATAATCTTTTTATCGGCCAGACTATAAGATCTTTTAGTAAATTCTTGGCCTAAGTATCACACTTTTCGTTTTTGAGTCACAACTATTAGCCGACTTTGGCCCTATCCGTAGCGCATAAACTCGATAAAGCTAAGGTTATTCAATCAAAGTGAGTTCAAGTCCCTTAAAAACGAACTTTCTAGCAAAATTTATTGGTTACATTTGACCATATCAACGGCCTAGGGTAACGTTCGTTCATCTTTCCAAACGCAGATTTATTATGGCTACTAAGAAACCTGAAAATATGAGCTTTGAAGCAGCAATCGAAGAGCTTGATGGCTTGGTTGATCAACTAGAAAATGGTGATCTAGCTTTAGATGATGCGCTGAAAAAATTCGAACGAGGCATCTCCCTCGCTCGTGCTGGTCAAAGTAAACTAAACGATGCTGAACAACGCGTTAGCATCTTACTGCAAAATGATCAAAATGCAGAACTTAGCGACTTTAACCCACAACCTGAATAACGAATTGTATGAGATCCCCTATGATCGAGACTTTATTGTCTTATCAAGCACGTAATAACGAGCAACTGAACCTTTGGCTTGATCGCCTGCCACACCAAAATCAGAATCTTATCAACGCGATGCGTTACGGATTACTTTTAGGCGGCAAACGTGTACGTCCATTTCTTGTCTACATTACAGGGGAAATGCTTGGCTGCACCGCTGAAGAACTCGACACTCCAGCTTCTGCAATCGAATGTATTCATGCTTATTCTCTGATTCACGACGACCTTCCAGCAATGGATGACGACGAACTGCGTCGTGGTCATCAGACTTGTCACATCAAATACGATGAAGCGACAGCCATTTTAACTGGCGATGCACTACAAACTCTCGCGTTTACTATACTTGCAGAAGGCACATTAAGTGCTGCTGGGGAAAGCAATCGCGTTCGAATGATTCAACGCCTAGCTGAAGCCTCTGGTGCTCAAGGTATGTGTATCGGTCAGGCGCTTGATATTGAAGCAGAAAACCGCGCTGTCACGTTAGAAGAACTGGAAGAAGTTCACCGTAATAAAACGGGCGCTCTTATGAAGAGTGCGATTCGTTTAGGTGCACTGACTGCTGGTGAAAAAGCGTTAGAAGTCATGCCTCAATTAGACAAGTACGCCGATGCAATCGGGTTAGCCTTCCAGGTTCAAGATGATATTTTAGATATCATCAGCGACACCGAAACTTTGGGAAAACCACAGGGTTCTGACCAAGATTTGAACAAAAGCACCTACCCTTCTTTGTTAGGTTTAGAGGGCGCTCAAGAAAAAGCGCAAACTCTGCTACAGGAAGCGCTTCAAGCTTTGGCTGCAATCCCATACAATACCCAGTTACTCGAAGAGTTCGCCCGATACGTCATCGAGCGCAAGAACTAAGACAATAAGCGCGCATTACCTATGACTCTTGATATATCAAAGTACCCAACTCTTGCTTTGGCTGATAAGCCAGAGGATTTGCGTCTACTTCCGAAAGAGACGCTAACACAGCTTTGTGATGAATTACGCACCTATCTTCTTAACTCAGTGAGCCAGTCAAGTGGCCACTTAGCGTCAGGCTTAGGTACGGTAGAGCTAACAGTTGCTCTGCACTATGTGTACAACACTCCTTTTGACCAATTGGTTTGGGATGTTGGCCACCAAGCATACCCGCACAAAATTCTTACTGGTCGTCGTGACCGCTTGTCGACTATCCGTCAGAAAGATGGATTGCACCCATTCCCATGGCGACAAGAGAGCGAATACGACACCCTATCTGTTGGTCACTCTTCAACATCGATCAGTGCCGGACTTGGGATGGCGATCAGTGCGAAGAAAGAAGGTAAGAATCGTAAAGTCGTAAGCGTTATTGGTGATGGCGCGATTACCGCAGGTATGGCTTTCGAAGCAATGAACCACGCGGGCGATATTCACAATGACATGCTGGTTATCCTTAATGATAACGAGATGTCGATCTCTGAAAACGTCGGTGCTCTAAACAACCACCTAGCTCAAGTTCTTTCTGGCAGTCTTTACACGTCTATTCGTGAGGGTGGCAAGAAAGTGCTATCAGGCGTTCCGCCGATTAAAGAGCTCGTTCGTCGTACAGAAGAACATCTAAAAGGCATGGTTGTCCCTGGCACCATGTTCGAAGAGTTAGGCTTCAACTACATTGGTCCAATTGATGGTCACGATGTGAATGAGCTGATTAAAACGCTCAAGAACATGAGAGATCTCAAAGGTCCTCAGTTCCTGCATATCATGACGAAGAAAGGCAAAGGCTACGAGCCAGCTGAGAAAGATCCAATTGGCTACCATGGCGTACCTAAATTCGATCCGGCACATTCAAGTCTGCCTAAGAGCACCAGCTCTAAACCAACTTTCTCTAAGATTTTTGGCGACTTCCTATGTGATATGGCCGCTCAAGATCCTAAGCTAATGGCGATCACGCCTGCAATGCGTGAAGGTTCTGGTATGGTTCGTTTCTCTAAAGAATACCCAGAACAGTACTTTGATGTAGCGATTGCTGAGCAGCACGCTGTGACGCTAGCCACCGGTATGGCGATTGCGGGTGATAAGCCGATTGTCGCTATTTACTCGACTTTCTTGCAACGTGGCTACGATCAACTGATCCACGATGTTGCCATCATGGATCTACCGGTTATGTTCGCGATTGACCGTGCAGGTCTTGTCGGAGCGGATGGTCAAACACACCAAGGTGCGTTCGACTTAAGCTTTATGCGCTGCATTCCAAACATGGTGATCATGGCACCAAGCGACGAAAACGAATGTCGCCAAATGCTTTACACCGGCCACCAGCACACAGGTCCAAGTGCCGTTCGTTACCCTCGTGGTAATGGTATGGGTACTGAGATTCAAAGTGAGTTTACTGCGCTTGAGATTGGTAAAGGTCGTATCGTTCGCGAAAGCGAAAAAGCAAAAGATGGCTCGAAGGTCGCTATCCTGAGCTTTGGTACTTTCCTTGAGAGTGCACTTCAAACCGCAGACACTATCGATGCGACAGTTGCAGACATGCGTTTTGTGAAACCGCTAGATGAAGCTCTGATCAAACAACTTGCTGCTGATCACGATGTCCTCGTGACTATCGAAGAGAACGCAATTGCAGGTGGTGCAGGCTCTGGGGTGGTTGAATTCTTGATGAAAGAGAAACTACTGATGCCCGTATTGAACCTTGGCTTACCAGACAAATTTATTGCTCAAGGTACTCAAGGTGAACTGCACGAAGAGCTTGGCTTAGATGTTAAAGGGATTGAGCAATCAATCGCGGCTTATCTAGCTAAATAGATTCTTTACAAGGTAAGTAGGTGTTTACTAGGTCAACATCTAACTAAGTAAATACCCAGCTAAGTGAGTCTTTAGCTAAACAGCAAAATCAAAAAAGGTTGGCCCTAGGGTCAACCTTTTTAGTATGTGTCGATTAACTAAAGTCTTATCGACTAAAAAACTTATTCGTTAAAACCTTAGCTTACTAACCTTAACAACAAGGCTTAAGTACTGGCGCGTCATAGTTCTCTGGTTCGTCAGAGTAGATAGCAACATTGAACTTCTCGACTAACCCCGTCTCTTCAACGCACTGTTCTTGGAAGAACTGTTGGATTTCATTACGCTGACAGTGAGCTTCAAATGCCTCGTTGTCTGCCCAGATTTCATTGAATGCGATAGGGAAACTCTCACCTTCAGCAAATGGGCTCTTGATGTGACGAGTCACTGTATATTGGATACAACCGTCTTCACGCATTGTGTTTGGCTCTAGTGACTTTAGCACTTCAAACAACTCGTTCAATTTGCCTTCTTTAGGCTGAAATTGAGCAACGCAGTAAATCTTCTTAGACATTGTAATTCCTTGTTTTTATCTATTATCATCAGTGCTTTGGATATTGATTCTTAAACGAGCCAACCTGAAAAATGAGCCACTGCATACAGCGAAATCGCCGCCATAATACCCGCCACGATATCATCAATCATGATACCTAAGCCGCCGTGAACTCGCTTGTCTAACCAACCAATTGGCCAAGGCTTTACCATATCGAAAAAACGAAACAGAACAAAGCCAGCGAATAGCCATTTCCAATCATTAACAGGAATACCCAACAACGGCACTAGGCCCATTGTGATCCAAAAGCCAGCAAACTCATCCCATACAATAGAACCGTGATCGTGCACGCCCATGTCATCAGACGTCACTTGGCATATTTTGATACCAATAATGCAGCTCACAACCACAAGAATGACATAAATAGGGAAAGGTAACTGAACCAGCAATAAATAAAATGGGATCGATGTAAGCGTGCCCATGGTGCCGGGAATAATCGGCGATAAGCCACTACCAAAACCCGTTGCCAATAAGTGCCAAGGATTTTTAAGAGAGATTGCAGAAAGTGGGTTTGTCATCAATTAACCTTAAAGTGATCGTAACCAGTTAAGTTCCAACTCAGTGGTTCACCATTATTGTGTAATTCAAAATATTCTACAGGTCTTATCTGGCCAATGCAGGTGACTTTTGTTCCAGTGTGTGACAAAGCACTTTCCAATGAACCTTTATTTTCTTCAGGTACAGTAAAGCACAATTCGTACTCTTCACCACTGGTCAACGCATACTGTTGAGCCGAAGCAATATCAGATGCGAACTGACGTAGTTCTGGAGAAATTGGCAGTGTACTGACATCAATGCTCGCACCAACCTGAGAACGCTTAAGGATATGTTTTAAATCGGCGATAACACCGTCAGAGATATCAATAGCAGACGAAGCAAGGTTTACTAATGCTTGACCTGCTAAAACTCGTGGGGCGCTCAGGTAGTGTCGCTCTTCAAGCTCGAGAGCATAAGGTTTAGCTTTATTCTGCTCAGGGTTCAGTAACACTTCTAGGCCTGCTTTGCTGTCCCCTAGATTACCCGTGACGTAAATCCAGTCGCCAACTTTAGCGCCATCTCTGCGTAGTGCTCGCCCTTCAGGCACAAAGCCTTGCACAGTCAATGTCAGACTTAACGGCCCTTTGGTCGTATCACCGCCAATTAACTGAATACCAAAGTAGTCTGCAAGTTTAAAAAAGGAATCACAAAATGGGGCAAGCCACGCTTCATCCACTTCAGGCATAGTTAACGCAAAAGACACCCATGCAGGCGTCGCGCCCATGGCGGCAAGATCGCTAATGTTTGAAGCCAAAGCTTTATGTGCCACCCAAGCAGGGTTAGCCTCTGCTAAGAAATGTGTGCCTGCGACTAAAGTGTCGGTGCTGATCGCAATTTCAACATTGCCTGGCGCTTTGACCAAAGCACAATCATCGCCCGCAGCCAAAAGCACATCTTTACGTTGTGGTTGTCGATTTACAAAATATTTTTCAATCAGGTTAAATTCGCCAGACATCACATGCCCTATTTTTGGTCTTCACACAAATCACAGTAATTATTGGTATTACGATAATTTAGTTACAAAAAAGGCCAGCATGAGAGCTGACCTTTAGATTCAATATACGAACGTCTTATTTCTTACGAACGTGCGGCGCTGCTTTATCAAGCACACCGTTAACAAACTTATGGCTGTCTTCTGCTGCAAATACTTTTGCAAGCTCGATAGCTTCGTTGATAACCACTTTATATGGTACATCTTCGCGACGAGTCATCTCGTACATAGCTAAACGTAGAAGCGCTAATTCCATCAAATCGAGATCTTGCATTGGGCGAGATACGAATGGACGAAGCTTGCTATCAAGTTCCATGTGGTTAAGAGCAACACCAGTTAGCAGGTCGCGGAAGTATGCAACGTCTGTTTCTGGCATAGCTAGCGCAGGTTCTGCGGCATGATGCTCTTCTTCATCATACTTACCACCAGATAAGAACTGTTCTTCAACGGTAGCAATATTTTCTTTAGTAATTTGCCAAGAGTAAATTGCTTGTAGAGCAAATTGACGTGCGTTACGACGTGCGGCTGGTTTCACACTGGCCCCCATTAGGAATCGATTTCAGAAAGAACGTTGATCATCTCAAGTGCGCTAAGTGCTGCTTCTGCACCCTTATTACCAGCCTTGGTTCCTGCGCGTTCAATAGCTTGATCGATCGTATCAACAGTAAGAACACCAAACGCTACTGGAAGAGAAAATTCCAGAGACACTTGAGCCAAACCTTTATTACATTCACTACAAACATAGTCAAAGTGAGGTGTACCGCCACGAATTACTGTACCAAGAGATACAATCGCATCGAACTTACCCGTTTTTGCAACGCGCTGCGCTACAAGTGGAAGTTCTACTGCACCAGGGCATCGAACAACAGTGATGTTGTCTTCGCTTACTTGTCCGTGACGCTTTAAAGTATCGATTGCACCAGAAAGTAAACTTTCGTTAATAAAACTGTTGAAACGAGCAATAACGATAGCAATTTTTGCATTTGGCGCTGGGAAGCCACCCTCGATCACTTTCATAAGCCTTCCTTTAACTATTTTCATCAAGTGAGAATCGCCGGATTCTAGCACAAAACTGTGAGCAATATCTAATGCTAATTTAGCAGAGCAGACGCCGGAGATGTAAAGATGATAGTGCAGCGTTGCTCCTAAACATATAGGAGCAGCAAGCAGAAAAGCTCGTTCATTTGTCACAGAGCAAATCAAGCTTCCCTACTTTGCTCTTTTGGCATTATTTACAACCAAAAGAGCAACTAAAATCATCCGTGAATTATGTTGCTACGAGCGATGTCGCAGCGATCTATATTGAAACGAGAACAGGCGTGCTTACTCATACAAAGCTTATGCACCCAAGTCTTATTCACAAACGTACTCAACAACGTTAAGACCAAAGCCACCCAATGCGTGGTAACGCTTAGAGCTTGAAGACAACAAACGCATATCGTGAACGCCTAGGTCTTGTAGAATCTGAGAACCTACGCCAACACGACGAGAGGTACCCTGCTTCTTAGCCATGGTTGGTTGCTCATTCTTATCTTGAGCTTCGAATGTCTTCACTTTGTGGGTCAAAGAATCAGACGACTCTTCGTTACCCAGAATAACCAACACGCCGCCTTCGTCACCAATACGCTTCATCGCTTTATCTAGCGACCAACTACGCTCGGTACCACGATCTGAATGAAGCAGATCGGTAAACGTGTCATGCAGGTGAACACGCACTAATGGAGCACATTCAGACAGGTCGCCTTTTTGCATCGCATAGTGGATCTGGTTATCAATTGTGTCGCGGTAAGTCACTAGCTCGAAATCACCAAACTCTGTTGGCAGGTGGCACTGTGCTACACGCTCAATTGTCGTTTCAGTGTTATTGCGGTATTCAATCAAGTCAGCAATCGTGCCTAGTTTGATATCGTGTTTTTCAGCGAACACTTCAAGATCAGGGCGACGAGCCATGGTGCCATCGTCGTTTAGGATCTCAACGATAACTGAAGCAGGCTCACAACCGGCAAGACGAGCTAAATCACAACCCGCTTCTGTGTGGCCAGCACGCGTTAGAACGCCGCCTTCTTGAGCTGTCAGCGGGAAGATATGACCAGGTTGAACTAAGTCAGCCGCTTTCGCATCTTTTGCCACTGCTGCTTGAACGGTAACAGCGCGGTCTGATGCAGAGATACCTGTAGTTACGCCTTCAGCTGCTTCAATTGAAACCGTAAAGTTTGTGGTGTACTGCGCGTTGTTGTCTTGAACCATAGGCGCTAGACCCATACGGTTTGAACGCTCTTTGGTAAGAGTTAGACAGATTAAGCCGCGGCCATACATCGCCATGAAGTTAATGGCTTCTGGCGTTACATGTTCTGCTGCCATGATAAGATCGCCTTCATTTTCGCGATCTTCATCATCCATCAGGATAACCATTTTTCCTAGGCGAATGTCTTCAATAATTTCTTGAGGAGTACTAATTGGCATTGTTTTATATCCTTTGAAATGGTTCTGCTTCCTAGAACCGACATATTTAAACCTGATGATATTGCTTAGCTTTTACAAAGCGCTATTTGGAGACTGAGTAAAAGTTATTAGGCAAAACCATTCTGCTGTAAGAATTCCATCGTCAATCGAGATTCAGGCTCAGACTCTTGCTGTTGACCTTGTAATAGACGCTCCATATAACGCGCCAATACATCGACTTCTAGATTCACTTTACGACCGACATTGAATTGGTCGATGGTTGTTTCTGACGAGGTGTGAGGAACGATGGTTAACTTAAATGCATTTTTACGTAAATCGTTCACCGTAAGGCTTATACCATCAACTGTGATTGAACCTTTCTGAGCCACGTACTTTGAGATTTCAGCGGGCATTTCTACCCAGAACTCAATCGCACGTCCAACTTGGTTACGCTCAACAATCTCGCCCACACCATCAACGTGACCAGACACGATATGACCACCGAAACGTGTCGTCGGCAGCATCGCTTTTTCTAGGTTAACCTTATCGCCTGCTTGGTAATCCACAAACCCCGTTTTTTTCAGGGTCTCAAGCGATAGGTCTGCACTGTAGCTATGGTCATTGAACTCAACAACCGTCAAACAAACTCCGTTGGTGGCAATACTGTCACCAAGTTTAACGTCGGCCATATCAAGCTTACCAACGTTAACCGTTACTGTAATGTCTTCTCCGCGGGGAGTAATAGCACTCAATGTACCAACGGTTTCTACAATTCCTGTGAACATTTTAAAACTCTTCTTGTTGTCAACGATACTCATGTTGCTCGCTACTTTTAGAGCTCAACACTTACCGTTGAACATGTATTTCTGATGCGAGGGTTTATGGTCGTGTCAGTTATTTTTTACGATTGGTATTACGGCTTCTATTGTAGTTTCGCCAATATTGGCTTCGCCACAATGCGAATATCTACGCCAACCTGTCTAACATCTTTAATTTCTAGGTCAATAACGTCAGACATTGAAGTGAGCCCTAATGCTCCCATCAAGCCTCTTCCGTCACTGCCCATTAGTTTAGGCGCTAAGTAGAGGATTAGCTCATCCACCAACTGCGCTTCAATTAAGCTTTTTGCTAAGGTAGCGCCCGCTTCGACCCAAATATGGTCAATATGATTCGCTGGCAATTGACGCATTAAATCGTGTAAGTCCAGCTGACCTGTATCCGTTGTTCCGACTGTAATATCAGCAGAGGTTTCAGCGACTCTCAATACCGAAGTTGGAGTCTGGAATAACTTGAGCTCAGGGTACAGTTGATTTTGGCGGTCAAGAATCACACGAATCGGCTGACGTAACTCATCTTCAACGTAATCCGTTTTGATGCTGCTTGGCAATTCTGCCCAACGAACATTCAACGACGCGTTGTCTTCAATCACCGTCTGGCTAGTGGATAGCACAGCGCCTGATTTTGCTCGGTAGTTCTGAACATCACGACGCGCTTCTGGTGATGTGATCCACTGGCTTTGACCATTTCCCAATGCAGTTTGGCCATCAAGGCTAGCCGCCATCTTTAACTGAACGAATGGCATGCCAGTTTGCATACGCTTGATAAATGCAGGGTTCAAGTCGAGAGCATCTTGCTCTAGTAAGCCTATTTCAACCTCAATGCCCGCGTCGCGTAGCATCTTGATACCACGTCCTGCGACTTTTGGGTTTGGGTCCTGCATGGCACAAATTACTTTTGAAACCTGAGCCTTAATCAAACCTTCTGCACAAGGCGGTGTTCGACCATAGTGCGAACAAGGCTCTAACGTGACATAAGCAGTCGCACCTTTTGCCTGGTCACCTGCCATGCGCATAGCGTGAACTTCAGCATGAGGTTCACCGGCTTTGGCATGAAAACCTTCACCAACGATCTGACCATCGCTTTGTACGATGACACAACCAACATTAGGGTTCGGCGCAGTGGTATAAATGCCGCGCTTCGCTAACTGAATAGCACGCGACATCATTTGAAAATCTAGGGGAGTGAAATTTGACATGATTGAGGCATTAATCCTCTAATTTAGCGATTTCTTCGCCAAATTCTCGGATATCTTCAAAGCTGCGGTAAACAGAAGCAAAACGAATGTACGCTACTTTATCCAAATCTTTTAATTGGCCCATAACAAGGTTACCAATCATTTCACTAGGAACTTCACGCTCGCCCGTTGCACGGAGTTGTGACTTAATCGTACTGATTGCCAGTTCAATAGCATCAGCACTCACTGGGCGTTTTTCGAGAGCGCGCTGAACGCCACCCACCATCTTATCTTCATTGAATGGTTCGCGGTTTCCGTTCGACTTTATGACTTTAGGCATCACAAGCTCTGCCGATTCAAAAGTAGTAAAACGTTCACTACATGCAAGGCATTGACGGCGACGACGAACCTGATGGCCATCGGCTACCAGTCTTGAATCGATTACTTTAGTGTCGTTCTCTGAACAAAAAGGACAATGCATATCACCTCCAAATAATTGAATATCAGTGTAACGGAATTGCCAAACGTTAGGAAAGAAAAAGGGCCAATTAAGGCCCTTTTGTGTGGTGATTCATTGATTATTGCTACGCGATAGCAATTTCAAAAATGAGCTGAGGAGAAAAATTAACGTGAACGTTAATCACGAACTAGATAGTTCGCTTTACCCACCCATTTGTAGCTTGTGAGTTCTTCTAAGCCCATTGGGCCACGAGCGTGTAGTTTCTGAGTCGATACAGCCACTTCAGCGCCTAAACCAAACTGTGCACCATCGGTGAATCGTGTTGATGCATTCACATAGACCGCCGCAGAACCGACAGAGTTAATAAAACGCTCTGAGCTCTCTAGACTATTGGTCATGATCGCGTCGGAGTGGCTCGCGTTGTGTACACGCATGTGGTCAATCGCTTGTGCGACATCCGCGACTACTTTCACGCCTAGCGTGTAGCTTAGCCATTCAGTGTCAAAGTCACCTTCAACGGCATCACGTTGATCTTCAAAACCAACCAGCAACGATTTTGCGCTAGCATCAGCAACCAAGGTAACCTTGCCCGCTAAACGCTGTGTTAGCTGCGATAAGAAAGCCTCAGCAACCGCTTCGTGCACTAATAATGTATCTAGTGAATTACACGCAGACGGGCGTTGAAGTTTAGAGTTTTCAACCACATCTACCGACTTTTCAAGATCCGCACTTTCATCAACAAAGATATGACTGATACCAAAACCGCCAATGATCACTGGAATGGTGCTGTTCTCTTTACACATCTTGTGCAAGCCAGCGCCACCACGAGGAATGATCATATCCACGTAGTCATCCAACTTAAGCAGTTGAGATACTAATTCACGATCAGGTTTTTCAATGTACTGAACTGAAGCAGCAGGAAGTTCCGCTTTCTCTAATGCAGACTGGATGACTTTAACCAGCTCCATGTTCGAGAAGAACGTCTCTTTGCCACCACGTAAGATGCTTGCATTACCTGTTTTAAGACACAGTGCCGCAATATCGATGGTTACGTTCGGACGAGCTTCATAAATAACGCCAACTACACCAAGCGGTACACGACGACGAGACAGTGACATACCGTTTTCCAGTACCTTACTGTCCATTTCGCTGCCAACAGGATCATTCAAGCTAATAACGTTACGTACATCGTTAGCAATACCCGTTAAACGTTCTTCGTTGAGCAATAGACGGTCGAGTAGAGCATCGGTTAAACCCGCTTCACGACCAAGCTCAATATCTTTCGCGTTTGCTTCTAAAATGGTCGTTGCGTTTGCTTCTAGCTCATCAGCGATGATCGCCAATGCTTTGTTCTTCTGCGCCGTTGATGCGGTCGCTAGGTGAAAAGCAGCGTCTTTTGCTGCGATACCCATATTAGTTAAATCCACGTTTAACTCTCCCTAAATTCTGTCTGTCTTTGGATGTAAAAAGGCGACTCGCACTACCTATTAAAACTAAATGCTAAGCACTAAAGCTAGATACTAAATGCTAGAAACTAACGCTAGATGCTAGAAGTAGATGCGCAGTTAATCGCCTTATCATCACGAACTACTCTTGAATCACTACCATGTCGTCACGGTGAATGACCTCTGACCCGTAATCGTAACCAAGAATATCGCCAATATCTTTACTGTGCTTGCCTGCGATTTTCGCTAGGTCTTGGCTTGAGTAACTGGCGATACCACGCGCTATCACCTTACCTTTGTTGTTGGTAACTTGGGTGACTTCACCACGAGAAAATTCGCCTTGAACTCGAATGACCCCTTTTGCCAACAAGCTGCTGCCTTTAGTGTTCACGGCATTGACCGCTCCATCATCAACAACAATGTCTCCAGCAGAAGCTGGGCCTGCTAAAATCCAGCGCTTACGGTTTTCAAGCGCTTCTTCTAACGGCAAGAAACGCGTGCCTTGTGGGTTATCACTTAATGAGTCAAACACCACGTTTTCAGCACTGCCTGCTGCAATGATCACTTCAATACCCGCACGACGAGCAATATCAGCTGCCTGCAGTTTTGTCGCCATGCCACCAGTACCTAACGTAGTACCACTGCCGCCTGCGATCTTACGCAATGTATCATCAATAGTTTTCACTTCTTTGATGAGCTCAGCATTCGGATCTTTGCGAGGGTCTGCCGTAAACAGGCCTTTTTGGTCGGTTAATAGCAGAAGCTTATCGGCGCCACATAAAATACCAACCAGTGCCGACAAGTTATCGTTGTCACCCACTTTAATTTCATTGGTTGCTACTGCGTCGTTTTCATTAACTACGGGAATAATATCGTGTTCAACGAGTGCGTTGATCGTGTCACGAGCGTTAAGAAAACGTTCGCGATCATCAAGATCTGCACGAGTCAGTAGCATCTGGCCAATCTTAAGACCATAAATCGCAAACAAAGACTCCCAAGCTTGAATCAACTGACTCTGCCCAACTGCCGCAAGCAACTGTTTGCTCGCCATCGAGTTGGGGAGTGCGGGGTAACCAAGGTGCTCGCGTCCTGCTGCAATTGCGCCAGACGAAACCATAACCACAGAGTGGCCTTGTTTTTTTAATTCAGCACATTGACGAACCAGCTCAACCATGTGAGCACGATCTAATGCCAATGTTCCACCAGTTAAGACACTGGTACCCAGTTTAACAACGACAGTTTTGCGCTGTGTTGTTGTCCCGCTTTGATGATTTGTTGTCATGAAGTCTTTTATGGATAAAACAAATAAGAGGTGATGTTTTAGCAATCAACAGGGGAATTCACAAGCAGAAAAGGTGCGAAACCGCACCTTTTTGCTTTATAGAGAAGAGTAGCCTTTAAAATCAGACGAATTCGACAGACTCTTCGTCGAATTGAACACTGATTTCAAACTTACTTTGAAGCTCATCAACCAGTTTTTGGTGAAAGGCTTCTTGAGTGCGAGACACCTCGGCTACTGCCTTCTTAGGTAATGGTAAGCAAACCCAGTTGCCATCGACGTTGTATTTACCGATGTTGTACTTCGCCGAATATCCCTCTTCCGACTTATCCAACTCTAGCCACCAGCCCCAAAACTCACGTTCTTCTGGTGATTTTTTATCGTTCACACACACAGATAAGCAATCAAAAATATAATGGCCTTGTTCTGATTGCGGCTCTCTTAGATAAGGGCCAATAGCCTTTAAAACATTTAACAAGCGATAATGAGTAGGTTGTTGAGTCACTTCTGACATATTGAATCTCCGTTTCCAATGTTAAGAATGACGTTACTCAGATTTAAAGCAAACGACCAAAACAGCCGTTGATTTTATAAATTATTACTGAGTATCAGGTACTTACTTTGTACACTTTTCATGCTCAACTAATTTCGGAGAAATGTCATCTAAATAATTCATCCTCAAGCCACTTTATCGCCAATTCGAGGGATTGCTCATAACCTTGTGTAATTGACTTAGCTTTGATTTTCTTCGCTTTACCGTAATCACTGTAAATAGCAACCAGTTGATTATCCATTGGCGGTGATACTGGGTCTCCCTCCAAAGCCAAAGCTAAGATAGGAACACGAGTTTTGCTGTTTGATAGCAGCCCCTGCACTTTCAATGACCAGGCCATCAGTTGCCCGGAAAGGCTATTGATATCCACGGCACCTTTCCCAAGACGAGAAGCCAATACATCTAAATGCATTTTAGGCATCTGTTTTAGCTTGTCAGCATGCACGAAGATATCGTGAATTGGAGCGCCTAGAGAGATACATGCCTTAAGCTTATTTTGCTCAAGGAAAGATAGCCTCACCATCGCATTACCACCAAAGCGGAAACCAAATAACCCAACCTTATGATGATCCACCCACGGAATGTTAGGCAATTCATTCAGTACGGCTTGATGCAGACAAGATGAATCCTCAGTCAAAGGCCAATGCGCACTGTGGCCAATAGACGGCATATCAACCGTTAACATTGCAATGTTTTTAGGTGCTAAGTAGTCCCTAAACAAGCGCCACATGTCAGTTTGCAGGCTATCTAAACCTGCACTCACGATCACGACAGGTTGTGGTTTGTCTGTTTTAGTGAGATGTAAATTCGCTTTGATTCTCTTGTTCTGATACGGCACTTCAATTTGCTTAACAATCAACTTGGTATGCTTGATTGCTTCAGAATAAGCAGCATTCGCTAACACTTGAGCCTGAGCCGCAAGATTGTCGTTCTTTAGATGTGGGTAACCTGCAATACTGAAGCACAAAGACGCAGAAAACAGTTCTTCCGCCACCTCTTCGCCACTCTTGTCGTTCGAGCGATTTTGGTGTTGCATGCCAAGCTTAGTCCACTCGTATGCCCAGTTACCGCTGCGGTAACCCATAACAGTATCTAGCCACTCGTCCGTCGTGCGAGAGTTATCTGACGACGCGATTCGCGCAAGCACCGCTTCTTGCTCTATTGGGTTAACACCTTGCCATACCCACTGAAGACGCCTTAAATTTCGATACCACGATGAGTTTTGTTGTTCACGCTTCTCATCCAACAACTCTTCAGAGCTTGGCATATAGCGTGTCAGCATTGAGGTCTCTTTAGCCTGCTTATGTTTTACAAACAAAGTTTCCGAAAGGTTCGAGCTCGTTTCTTCTGATTCAGACATTGGGACACTTAATAAGAAATGGTTACCACTAATAGTATAAAAAAAAATGACCCTATAAAGGGTCATTTCTCAAAAAACTAAGTTTACGCTTATTTTGACTTGCGATTTACTGGCTCGATGAAGCTTAAGCTAGTATCCCAAGGTTGCTCAATCCATGTGTCTTGAGCGATATCAACGATGTACTCGTCTAATAAATGTGCGCCAGATGGTTTTGCACAAACAGCGATCAGTTTCGCTTTAGGGTACATTTCGCGAAGCTTGCGTGCAGTGTCACCACTATCAACAAGATCTTCAACGATTAGGAAGCCTTCACCGTCACCTTCAGGTGCTTTAACTACAGTCATATCACGTTGGTGATCGTGGTCGTAGCTAGAAATACAAATCGTATCTACGTGACGAATACCTAGCTCACGAGCCAAGATTGCACCAGGAACCAAACCACCACGGCTTACAGCCCAGATACCTTTCCACTGTTCTGCTGGCATTTGCTTTTCTGCTAGTTGACGGCAGTAAGTCTGCATGTTGTCCCAAGTGATAATGAATTTGTTGCTCATAGTATAAAACCTAATAATTTTGTCATGTTATTAAAGGCTATGCCAAACATAGCCTCTTCAGCGATTAAGCAGAAATCTAGACGATTAAGCGAAAATATATTTGAGAATAAAGATAGCCGACATTACCCACACAGCAGGTGAAACGTCGCGACCTTTACCACTTAGCAGCTTAATTGCAGCGTAAGCGATGAAACCTAGTGAGATACCCTCAGCGATAGAGTACGTCAACGGCATTAGCAGACATGTTACCACGACTGGTGCTGCTTCCGTAAGATCACGCCAATCAATGCCAACTAGGCCTGACATCATCAGAATTGCTACATAGAACAACGCACCTGATGTTGCGTAAGCTGGAATCATACCTGCAAGTGGCGAGAAGAAAAGAGCCAGTAGGAACAAGATACCAACAACAACCGCTGTTAGACCTGTACGACCACCTTCAGCAACGCCAGCAACACTTTCAACGTAAGACGTGGTGTTTGATGTACCCAGAAGAGCACCAATAGACGTTGCTGTTGAGTCAGCAAGCAGGGCTTTATTCAAGCGTGGCAGTTTGCCGTCTTCTTTGATTAAGTTTGCTTTTGTAGCAACACCAACCAAAGTACCTGCTGTATCGAATAAATCGACGAACAAGAATGCGAATACCACTGAAATCATACCAATTTCAAATACAGCAGAGAAATCAAGCTGCATAAATGTTGGTGCTAGGCTTGGCGGTGTAGACATGATGCCGCCGTATTGAACGTCACCTATAGCAATACCAATCGCTGTGATAGCGAGAATCGCGATCATTACTGCACCTTTCACACCACGGTGAACAAGAGCAATCGTAATGAAGAAACCAAGCGCGCCTAAGATTGGAGCAATCGCTGTAATATCGCCCAGTGAAACCTTAGTTGCTGGGTTAGAAACTACGATGCCAGCATTGCTAAGTGCAATAAATGCTAGGAAAAGGCCGATACCCGCAGAAATACCAACACGCAGAGACATCGGAATCGAGTTGATAATCCATTCACGGATCTTAAAGATACTTAAGAAGATGAAGATTACGCCTGATACGAAAACTGCTGCCAGAGCAACTTGCCACGTATAACCCATACCCATTACAACAGCATAGGTAAAGAAAGCGTTCAAACCCATACCTGGAGCTTGAGCAATTGGATAGTTAGCAACAAAGCCCATGATGAAACAGCCAATAGCAGCCGCTAAACAGGTTGCTACAAATACAGCGCCATGGTCCATCCCAGCGTCAGCTAGAATCATTGGGTTTACAAAAATGATGTAAGCCATTGTTAGGAAGGTTGTTAGACCTGCGATGATTTCAGTGCGCACATTGGTGCCATTTTCACTGAGTTTAAATAGCTTTTCGAACATTATCGAATCCTATAAGGGTAAGAGTAAACGGTTGCGTAATCGATTGGCTGTGGATTATAAAGTTATCAAATAACAAATTCCAGATAGAATTAAGGCTCTAATTAATATTTATCAGAATGCCGTATGAAACAGAACGATTAAAAGAGAATGAGGGAAATGCAAATTACCATTAAAAACAATATCTTAAAAACAAAAAAGACGACGGAATAATTTGGTTATTTTTTCGACCATTGGTTATTTTCATTAAGAATGTAGCTCACAAATTCTCAATCCAAACTCACAAGAGTTATGTATTTTCCAACAGAATCAGTAATAAGGTGCAAATTGATAGCTTGGCGTTCAAAAAATGACCGCAACGAATAGCGGAGAAATGGTCAATGAAAGTAGTTAATAAAAAAGCAGGCGGTAAAGTAGCAGGCAAAAAAAACGCCACTCAAAACTGAGTGGCGGTAGAATCTGTCAACCAAAAGGGCTGTAAAAGAATTCCAATATATAGGGGTGAACAAAACTGTTCGAGTTACATGCTTCCGGTATTAGTAACCAAAGCTTGTAGGGTATGCAAAGTTGCTAGTGTAAACAGAGCTGTTAATCCAGAACATTGCAGATGGTAAACCTTTCATAACTATCACCTTAATAAATCAATAAAAAACGAATTTGATTTCTCGGTTCCTTGGAGGCGATAAAACGGACTCATCCTTTGAGCATTTACTCTTCATCTCAGAAGTTGGTTATTAATATACCTCAAAGAAAAAAGATTACAAGTATTTTTTGCTATTCGTCACACTTTTTACCACTTATGGTTATTTTACAAACTTATTTATGTAATTAAATTACAGAATAGAGCTAAACAAACGTTTGCCTACGCCATCAATAAGCATCAGCGCACTTATTAATGATCAGATAGACAAGATCGCTTTCAAAATTTGAGGATTTTGAGGTTTAGAACCGCTACTCGTCAAAACGCTCAAGTGGTATGCTGTTGCCATCAAAACAGACCCATATTTTAGATTTTTGTTCTAAGTTTTCACCTATAGAAATCCTAAATATATGGTTATCAAATAAAAAAGGAGTCATCCGTGTCTGAATTCCATTCTGAGATCAGTAAATTGTCCCCTGCCCCTATTTGGCAGTTTTTCGATAAGATTTGTTCAATCCCACACCCTTCAAAGCATGAAGAAGAGCTTGCTCAATACATTATTGCTTGGGCAACAGAGCAAGGCTTAGATGTACGCCGTGATCCAACGGGCAACGTATTCATCAAAAAACCTGCAACGCCGGGTATGGAAAACAAAAAAGGTGTCGTGCTACAAGCTCACATCGATATGGTTCCACAAAAGAACGAAGACACTGATCACGACTTTACAAAAGATCCAATCCAGCCATACATCGATGGTGAATGGGTTACAGCAAAAGGCACAACGCTTGGTGCTGACAACGGCATGGGCATGGCATCTTGCCTAGCTGTTCTTGCTTCAAACGAAATCCAACACGGCCCTATCGAAGTTCTACTAACCGTAGATGAAGAAGCAGGCATGACTGGTGCGTTTGGTCTTGAAGCAGGTTGGCTAGAAGGCGATATCCTTCTTAATACTGACTCAGAGCAAGAAGGTGAAGTGTACATGGGTTGTGCTGGCGGTATCGACGGCGCAATGACATTTGAAATTGCACGTAACGCAATTCCAGCTGACTTCGTAACACGCAAGCTAACGCTAAAAGGCCTAAAAGGCGGTCACTCTGGTTGTGACATTCACACTGGTCGTGCAAACGCAAACAAACTGATTGCTCGCTTCCTAGCCGGTCACGCAAAAGAACTAGACCTTCGCATCGTAGAATTCAAAGGTGGTAGCCTTCGTAATGCGATCCCTCGTGAAGGTTTCGTAACGGTTGCGGTTCCTGCTGTAAACCAAGAAAAACTGGCTTCGCTATACAACTACTACACAGAGCTGCTTTCAACAGAGCTAGGTAAAGTAGAAGACAGCATCGTAACTTTCAACGAAGAAGCTTCAGTTGAAATGGGCACACTAGCATCAGCAGACCAAGCTCGCTTTATCGCGGCACTTAACGCATGTCCAAACGGCGTGATTCGTATGAGTGACGAGATTGAAGGTGTTGTTGAAACGTCTCTAAACGTAGGTGTTATCACAACGGAAGAAGATTCAATCACGGTACTTTGCTTGATCCGCTCTCTTATCGACTCTGGCCGTAGCCAAGTAGAAAGCATGCTTCATTCTGTTGCTGAACTAGCAGGGGCTAACATCGCGTTCTCTGGTGCTTACCCAGGTTGGAAACCAGACGCTGATTCAGAAATCATGCATATCTTCCGAGACATGTACGAAGGTATCTACGGTCACAAGCCAAACATCATGGTTATCCATGCTGGTCTTGAATGTGGTCTATTCAAAGAACCTTACCCGAATATGGATATGGTTTCTTTCGGCCCAACGATCAAGTTCCCACACTCTCCTGATGAGAAAGTGAAGATCGATACTGTTGAATTGTTCTGGAACCAAATGGTTGCATTACTAGCAGCCATTCCAGAAAAAGCATAATTCGATTAGCTAGTGTTTTTCAGTAAATGGTGTTTTCCAATAAATGGGCTCTTCAATAAATAGCACTTTTCAGTAAACACCGTTTATTCG
The DNA here is from genome assembly GCF_963898195.1 of Vibrio sp. L3-7. Taxonomy (NCBI): domain Bacteria; kingdom Pseudomonadati; phylum Pseudomonadota; class Gammaproteobacteria; order Vibrionales; family Vibrionaceae; genus Vibrio; species Vibrio sp. L3-7. Next base: position 170,789 of record NZ_CAWQUW010000073.1, read on the forward strand.
ACACAAAATAAAACAGGTACTCCATGAGTACCTGTTTTTGTATCTAATCTTTGTAGCTACTACTTGTGACTCAATAAGCGATTAAGCGCGTGTAGCCGCGTAGCTCTCTAGCTCATCAATTGAAGTTTGTGCCACAACTTCACCATCGATGAAGTACGTCACCATCTCGCCATCGCGAACACCGATTAACGTCGCACGCTCACCAGATTGGTAAGTGATGTCCATTTGGATAGTGTTCTCATCAATCTGCTGCATTTGACCTTTCTCGATCATATCGGCACTAGTGATAGGACCCACTGGAGCTTCCGTTAGAGACGGATCAAGTTGGTGGTTGATGTCTAGGTAAGTATCAGTCTTAGTGTCAAAAATATGCGGAGAACCAGTCAGAGGGTTGCTACCAGTCCAGAACTCTAATGAGTTGAATACCAAGTAATCCGCAGCAACAGTTAAACCGTAAGCTGGAGCTAATAGAATGTTAAGACCACCACGAGCGTAACGGTTATCAACAGCCTTTACGTTAAACTTCATTAAGTAACCTGTAACTGCGTTGCTACCAACACAACCAGATAGAGCGACAGAAACCACCGCCAGTGCAACGATCTTAGTAATTGTTTTTTTCATTTTTATCTCAATATATGAATTTGGCCGCCAAAAAATGGCGATGGATGATAACAGCCCTCGCATCCAGAATTATCAGATTAAAATCAATAAATTGTCAGGAAAATCACAAACAAAAGCCCCCTCAGTTATCGTAAATAAAAAATAGAAACCAATTCCAAAGCCCCTCCATAAAAAAGTTTTGTCGTCACAGTAAAGCGATTGATTCGTACTAAAAATCAACGATTGCTACATTCCGTCTTAATGAATTATCACTATGTTGAGAACAACCTAAATGGCAAGACTAAAACCTAATCAACCATTCGAATTACTTGGTTATACTGTTCAGCCAGGACAACGAAAAGAGATTGAACTGCAAGCGGCTCAGCTTTACACGCACTCTCCACTTTCGATCCCGATTGAGATCATCCACGGTCGCCAAGCAGGCCCAACACTAATGGTAAACGCTGCTATCCACGGTGATGAGTTAAACGGTGTTGAGATTGCACGACAGTTAACGAACGCAATTGAACCCAATAAACTGAAAGGGACATTAATTGTTGTGCCGATCGTTAACGTGTTTGGCTTCATTCATAAGTCTCGTTACCTACCAGACCGTCGCGACCTAAACCGTTGCTTCCCTGGTAGTGAGAAAGGATCACTGACATCACGTATCGCACACACTTTCTTTGAAAATGTAGCGAAGCACTGTGATTACATTCTGGATCTTCACACGGGTGCGATTCACCGTACGAACCTGCCACAAATTCGTGCAAACTTGTCTAACCCAGAAACACTACGTATTGCGAAAGCGTTCGCAACACCAGTCATCATTGATTCACCTCTGCGTGATGGTTCACTGCGTAGCGAAGCCGAGAAGCTTGGCATTCCAGTGTTAACGTACGAAGGTGGTGAGGCTCTGCGTTTTGATCATTTAGCGATTCGTGCAGGCTACCTCGGCGTTCATCAAGTAATGAAAGAAATTGGCATGCTGCGTCCAAACCGCAAAAAGCTACCTGAACCCGTGCTCAGTAAATCAACCAGTTGGATCCGCGCTGAATCAGACGGTATCTTGCGTAATATGGTAAGACTTGGCGAACAAGTGGAAGCCGGACAAACTTTGGCTTACATCAGCTCTCCTCTAGGGCACGAAGAAGGGCAAGTGATCACGACTAAAGGTGGTATCGTGATTGGTCAGCAAACGCTGCCTCTGGTGAATGAAGGTGATGCGGTGTTCAACATTGCTTACTTCAAACAAGACGATGAAGAAGTAGGCCAATCCGTAGAAAGCTACATTGAAGAAGTAGCAGAAGACGATTGGCTAACCGCGCTGAACAACTGATTAAAGCTTGATAGATCGACGTTAAAAGCGACAAATCAAAACCGTCGCTCTCAGGCAAAATAGAAACGAACTCCACAAACGAAAAAGCCCCAATATAGGTGACTATATTGGGGCTTTTTTTATAAGTCCCTTATCTTAAAATTAAGGGACCTATAAGTTAATCGTGCACCGAATTACTCAGCGTCTTCTTGCTCTTCTTCACGAGCTTTTGCGCGTGCTTCACGTGCTTGTTCAGCTTTAAGCTCTTTAGTGTGACGTAGGTCGTCACGCTCTTTACGCTGTTCTGATTTACGCTCGTTACGTTCAGCTTGGTTTGAGATGAAAGATGCTAGTTCTTTCTCAGCCCACTCTTGTGCTAGAGCTTCAGTTTCAAAATCAGATTGACGCTTAGATACTGTCGTGCTGCGAGACGTTACTTGACGAGTAATTTCTGCACACCAACCGCTGCGTTTTTCTGTAAGGCGGATATCAAATTTTTTGTTCTTAGACATGTTCTATATTTTCCTAAGGGAGATCATTAAGGGATCGGTCACTTTGATAACTCCATCTAAGTGAGCATCTTTTAACACCATCCCTTGGTAAGCGCGGTATTAGAGCACAAATCAATGAATATTGCTGCAAATATTTGCAGCGGATCACACTCTAATGCTGCAAATCGTTTGCGCCTGATTTCAATTGGTTCGTAACTCTCGATTCGCCACCAATTTACGCCCAGTTTTATCGGCCACAACGAAATAGACTATGCTCAAACAAAGATAAAAAACGAGATAGCTTATGTACTCAGATCTCGCCATCAAAACATCTCACCTACTCCGCCCATAATTACAATAGCTAAGGAGTTGCTATGGATAGCTTTATCAAAAACTTACCTAAAGTTGAGCTGCACTTGCATATTGAAGGCTCGCTAGAACCTGAGCTAATGTTCAAACTCGCCAAGCGTAATAACATTTCAATTCCCTTTGAAAACCCAGACCAAGTAAGAGACGCGTACCAATTCCATAATCTTCAGTCCTTTCTCGATATCTATTACCAAGGCGCTAACGTACTGATTAATGAACAAGACTTCTATGACCTAACTTGGGCTTACCTCCTGAAATGCCAGCAAGACAACGTAATTCATACCGAGATATTTTTTGACCCGCAGACTCATACCGAACGTGGGGTAGCTTTTGAAACCGTTGTTGGTGGTATCACTCAAGCTTTGCAGCAAGCCGAACTCGAACTCGATATTACTAGTCAACTCATCATGTGCTTTCTTCGACATCTTGATGAAGAGAGTGCTTTTGAAACACTAAAACAAGCGCTTCCCTTCAAAGACAAAATTATAGGTGTCGGACTTGATTCATCAGAGCAAGGCAACCCACCAGAGAAATTTAAACACGTATTTCAAGAGGCCATCAATCAAGGGTTCTTGGCCGTTGCACATGCCGGAGAAGAAGGGCCAGCACAAAACATTATCGATGCATTAAGTCTGTTAGGCATTACTCGCATTGATCATGGCGTTCGCTGTATCGACGATGACGAGTTAATGGAAGAGTTAGTCGCGAAGCGTATCCCTTTGACCGTTTGCCCACTATCGAATACAAAACTCAAAGTCTTCGACACCATGCAAGAGCACAACATCGTCGAGTTGCTGAGAAGAGGGCTGTGCGTCACCATCAATTCCGATGATCCGGCTTACTTCGGCGGCTATATGAATGATAACTTCTTCGCCGTCGCTAATGCTCATCCACTGACGAAAAACGAATTAGCGCAATTCAGTATTAATGCTGTCGAAGCGAGTTTCATCTCTCCTCACGCCAAAGAAGATCTCATTGCACAAGTGCGCCAATATCTTGCCGAAAATACTCACTAAGAGAATGGACCTTTGAGAATGGAGATTTGCTGCGATCAAAAAAGGGAAGCTCAGTGCTTCCCTTTCAAAATGGGTTCGATAATCAATACGCTTAGCCTGGGTGACCATCCACTCTTGGCGTTAATAGCATCATGCCAAACTTCCAGATAAACAGCCCAAATGCTAACGTCCATAAACCCGCGCTGATGTTCACCATCTCAAATAAATACGCAGGGAAAAATGTCACACCTACACTACGAACCAAAGCCGCGATAAAAATAGCCGAGAACGCTAACGCCATACTTGGCCCTTTATAGATTGCACGACCTGTGTGCCCCATTGTCACGCGCGTAATCATCGCTAAAATTAGCCCACTCAAACCGCCAATCGCAAACAAGTGCAGCATATTGTGGCTCGCGAACGGGTTGTCTAATAAACCTCGCAGCAGCAAGCTTAAAGGGATACATAGGTAAGCCGCATGCAGCGACCACACCAAGGGCTCAGATAACGTAGTCCAAGGTTTCCAGCGGATAAAGCGCACCAATTGAGTCACACCTGCAAATACCATTAACTCATTGCCAACTTGAGCAAAAGTCAATGGGAAGAAGCTCAATACAAATAAACCAACCAAAGGTAGATTCGCTAACCATTCTAACCAAACGAGTGGCTGTGCTTTTTCAAAATCAAAACGACGCGCCGTAAAGAATGGAATCACTCGTCCACCCATTACAGACAATAACAACGTAAACCACCACAACATCGCGTGCCATACTGCAGACGATGGAAATGGAGGCATGCCCTTAATGGTTGCATAGCTAGCAAAATTCGCCACGATAGCCAGTATAAACAACGGAACAAAGAACAGGTTCTTCCAGCCTTTTGATTTAACAACTCGGAAACCAATCTCGTAAGCGGCAAAAATCAAGAACAGTGCCTCAACCGATGAGATCAGCCACAAAGGCGCAGGAGTCCAAAATAGAATACGCGGTGCAAGCCATAATCCCACTAGGGCAGCTAATCGATAATGCTTAGTGCCATTGACTCCCGTCCACGTTTGCACCGCCGTTAAAACAAAGCCGACAACAATCGCCATAGCAAAGCCAAACAACATTTCATGTACGTGCCACCAAAGTGCAGGGACTTTTAAAATCTCCGGCTGACCATTTTGGAACATGACAACCCAAGCCACGATAGCGATAACAGCATAGAGACTGCCCAGGAAGAAGAAAGGTCGGAAGCCTAAACGAAGGTAGGCTGGAATTGCGTCTTCTACACTTTTATCTGTGATATTTAACAAACTCGTTCCTCATTTCAGATAACGGCCAAGAATGGCTTATATGGAATTGGTATAAATAGCCAAATTCATGATGCAGTCATCATTATTGCAATATTTCCTTAGACAATGCACGAAGTACGCCAAAGATAGAAACCCAATAAAAACAACCATCAACGTGTTATTCAACATCAAAAAAGAGTCAATTAAACACCCCAAAAAGAAGTCTTTTAGACTCATTAGTGTTAAAAATAAAAACTACTGACATTTTAGAAAGCGGAACATATAGTAAGACTAGTCTCAAATACAAAAGAACAGACAGGGAACGCGATGTATATTTTTGGTTATGGTAGCTTGATCAACTCCTCTTCACGTCAACTCACAGGTCAAACAGGACAAGCTATTCCTTCGATAGTGCATGGCTTAGTGCGGCACTGGAGTAAAATTGATGATAGCTACGTATTGTCTCCTCTGATCGTAAACCCAGGTGATGGCCAAGTGAATGGGGTATTGCTTGAAGTTGATGAGGAAGCACTCGCGGAATTTGATCGCCGTGAACGTGGCTATCATAGAATTCAACTTAGCCCTGAACAGATAGCAAGCGAAACAGGATTCAATGCCAATGCGTCGATCTGGGTTTACATCAAAGACGAAATCGAAGCGCCTTGCGAAAACAGTCCGATTGTTCAAACCTACGTGGATACTGTGCTAGCAGGATGTTTAGAAGTGTCTGAAAGCTTTGCCGCGCACTTTGTGAAACACACACAAGGTTGGCACCATCCATTAGAAAATGATCGCCACCAGCCAAAATACGGCAACCTGGCAGGGGTTTCCGATCACCACCACAGTGTCATTGACGGGCTATTATTGACAGTGCGAAGCTGATCGGCGAACTTCATGCAGACGGTGAAATCCAAATATCTGATGTGATTCAACTCATCGGCGAAATCCAAATAGTCGGTGAAACTTGTGTAGTAAGCGAAACTTATATAGTTAGCGGAACCGATATAGTTAGCAAACCCATATAGTTAGCGAAATCTTGATAGTGGCAAAACCTAGATAGTCGGTGAACACATGGACTCACCGACATAAAACTGTCTTAAACGACACGAATACCCGCTGGCATCACACGTTCTGGTGTCAGCAGTACACTTTCCGATTCGTCTTCAGTTTCTGCACATAACAACATGCACTCAGAGGTGTGGCCTCTCATCTTCGCTTTCGCTAAATTACACAGCACAACCACCTGTTTGCCCATTAACTCTTCTTCGGTGTAGTAAGGGACAAGGCTGGTTACCGTTTGTAGCGTCTTCTCACCGACATCTACTTGCACGATGTAAAGCTTGTCTGCGTTTTCATGACGCACAACCTCAATGATCTTACCCACACGCATTTCTAACTTAGCAAAGTCACCATAAGAGACAGTATCCATTTCTCACTTCCTATATTGATTTGTTTTTACCCATTAAAGTATTTACTAAAATTAAGTAAAATGTAAATGTTTACACTAGCACTAAGGTCAATAATTACAAGCGGTAAAGATCGCATTAATGGAAGTAAAATGAGAGTTTCATTGCCTTACCTTCATTGTCGGTGTTAAATAGATACAGCAATGAATAGAGGTTAAAAATGGCAACAATTAAAGATGTAGCAAAGGAAGCTGGTGTTTCAGTTGCAACCGTATCTCGAGTCGTAAACAAGTCTCCGAAGGCAAGTGCAAACTCAATTGAGTCTGTGACTAAAGCCATGACAAAGCTCGGCTATCGTCCGAATGCCAATGCTCGTGCGCTTGTAAGCCAAAGCACGAACACGGTTGGTGTGTTAGTGGGTGATATCTCCGATCCCTTTTTTGGCACCTTAGTTAAAGCTGTTGATAATGTCGCACGCGAGAACGGTAAACATATCCTTGTCGGCAATGGTTCTCACGATCGTGAAGAAGAGAGACAAGCCATTGAGTTGCTGATCAATAGTCGCTGTGATGCCTTGGTGATCCATTCTAAGGGATTAACGGATGAAGAACTCATCGCCTACGCAAAAGAAGTAAAAGGCTTAGTGTTGATCAACCGTTATATTGCCGAAATCGCCGAGCGTTGTATTTTCTTAGACAACAAGAAAGGCGCTTACCTTGCTACAGAATATTTGATTCGTCATGGTCACAAGAACATCGCATGTATCGCTTCATCACACAGCATTGAAGATGCCGATGAACGAGTGCAAGGCTATCTAGCAGCACTCTCTGATTACAAAATCGCGCTCTCTGAAAGCTACATTGAATACTCGGCTCCAACCAGTGATGGTGGTGAGTACGCAATGACTAATCTATTGACCAAGTCTCTGCCTATTACAGGCCTTGTCGCTTACAACGACTACATGGCGGCAGGTGCGTTGTCTGTACTTGATGAAAACGGCATCCAAGCGCCAGATAAAGTCTCGATTGTTGGTTTTGATGACGGCTTAATTGCCCGTTATGTACACCCTAAGCTAACCACGATTCGCTACCCAATTCAGATGATGGCTGAGAAAGCCACTCGCCTAGCGCTTGTGCTTGCTAAAGGTCAAGGTACGTCTTCTGAACCTATGATGTTCTCGCCCACTCTAGTGCGTCGAAATTCAGTAGAGAAAATCAGTTAGCCTTTGATAAAGAACCGTACTTTCGTATAAAGCTGGCTTTTGGTATAAAGCGGTTATTTAAGAACCGCGATGCAAAGTCGGCTCTGTAATCTCAGCAAGCTATAAAATCTACAGTGACCTCTACAATCTAAGAAACAGACTTACAAAAAAAAGCCCTAACAGAAGCAGTTCTGTTAGGGCTTTCTCACCATACTCTTCCCAACAAAAATCCCTTTGTTGGAGCCAATTGGCATAAACCGTTTTGAGCTAGAATGGACTAGTTTGAATAATCCCCCGAAAATTCAAACTGGTAACAAGTTCGGTAGTGGTATTCCTGTTCAGGCCTAAGAATACAACTTTCTTGCTTCCACTCTGGGTGGTTAGGTGAGTCTGGTAAGAACTGGGTTTCCAATGCAATGCCTGCATAGTCTTCATAACTGCCACCATTTCGATTAGGTGTTCCACCCAAACAATTGCCGGTATACAACTGCATAGCAGGCTTAGTGGAGAAGACTTTCAAGGTGACAAGTGCATCAGGCGACGTCACTGTAGCGGCGCATTTATCGCGCTTACAGCCATCCGCTAAAAGAAAAGAGTGGTCATAACCTTTGGCCGCTTTTTGTTGTTCATCACCCAATAGGCGTTCAGAGATCATCATAGGCTGACTGAAATCAAAGCTGGTTGATTTCACCGCCTTCAAGTTACCTAATGGGATACCAACAGCGTTAGTCGGCAAATATTGTGAAGCATTGATACTGACAATATGAGACAAACAGTCGTGATCACTGTTTGCGCCAAGTAAATTAAAGTAAGCATGGTTAGTTAGATTCACTACCGTCGCTTTATCTGTGGTTGCAAAGTATTCGATAGACACTCGGTTGTCTTCGGTTAATTCATAACGCACTGATACCGTTAGCTGCCCAGGAAAACCTTGGTCGCCATCCGCCGACACCAAACTATAAACCACAGACAGTGGTGTGTGTTCAGTTAACTGCCAACGACGCTTATCAAAGCCATCGGAGCCACCGTGTAAAGTATTACCGGATTGATTACCATCGAGCTTATAACCCATGCCATCGATTTTAAAACGACCATTGGCGATACGATTAGCATAACGCCCTACTGTCGCACCAAGGTAACTGGCTTGTTTCTCGAAATTCTCCATTGAGTCGACACCCAATAGAACTTCGCGCTTATTTCCTTTTACTGGCAGAATACAGCTCAACCACGTTGCACCAATATCCATGAATGTCACTTCCATGCCATGCGCATTCGACAGCGTTATCAACTGTGCTGGCTGCCCATCATAGGCCGCGGTTTGTGTCATGGATTGATGCAGGTTCTGCTCTTGGGTCATTCTAAATTCCTTTCTAGTGCCAGCAAAAAGCCTCTACATTGGGTAAAGGCTTTATTATTTGGCCTACCATGATCTTTTTACTTGGTAAGCTTTATCTTAAATCTCGAAACAGCTAGATTACTTCAACAAGACCCGCTCCGTCTTTCGCTTGGCACACATAAATCGATTCTTTTAGGCCAGTCGCTGCTTGATACTTCTGTTCAACCGTCGCTTTAATTTCATTAACTAACATAGGTGGAACTAATGCCACAATACAACCGCCAAAACCGCCGCCAGTCATACGTACGCCACCTTGTTCACCGATCACACCTTTCACTAGCTCAACCAGTGTATCGACTTCTTTAACGGTAATTTCGAAATCATCACGCATTGAAGCATGCGATTCAGCCATCAATTCACCCATACGCTTCATATCGTGATTACGCAGAGCCATTGCCGCTTCTTCAGTTCGGTCATTCTCAGTAATTACGTGGCGTGCACGTTTGGCAACCATCTCACCCAGTTCAGACTCTTTCGCCTTGAACTGTTCAAGCGTCACATCACGCAGTGCTGGAACACCAAAAATACGCGCGGCTTCTTCACACTGCTCACGACGCGTATTGTATTCACTGTCGACCAAGCCGCGTTTCTTGTTTGAGTTAATGATAACCACAGCCATATCTTCAGGCATCGAAACCGCGGTCGTTTCTAGACTACGGCAATCTAAAAGCATCGCGTGGTTCGCACGACCTTCTGCTGAAATCATTTGGTCCATGATGCCGCAGTTACAACCTACAAATTCGTTTTCCGCTTGCTGGCCATTTAGTGCAACTTCAGCTTGGCTGATCTCTAGGTTGTAAAGTACCTTGAATGTCTGACCAATCACGACTTCCAATGCCGCAGAAGAACTTAAACCCGCGCCTTGAGGCACATTGCCCGTGACAGAGATGTCTGCACCTTTAAATTCAAAACCACGACCTTTTAAACACTTCACCACACCACGAATGTAGTTCGCCCACATCTTGTCTTGTTGAAATGTGATCTCTTGAGTAAGGTCGAATTCATCAACGGCATTGCCGTAATCCACAGACACAACACGAACGATATTGTCGTCACGCTTTGCTGCTGCCACAACGGTTTGGTAGTTAATGGCGCACGGTAGGACAAAACCATCGTTGTAGTCAGTGTGTTCACCAATCAGATTCACACGACCTGGTGCTTGAACAATATGAGTCGCTTGGTAGCCAAGGACTTGCTCAAAAGATGCTTTCACGTTTTGGATTAGATCAGACATAAGTAAACTCTCTGGTTAAACTCTTTGTTCAATTGGTAATGGCCCCTAAAGGGCACCACTTTAATTCTTATCGATTTCCTATCCCACTCGTAGCTCGCGGTAAGAAATGACGAAATAAACCTTCTGGCTTCTAACGTTTCGTCATTTCAGAATCGAGAGGCGATATACCTGGAATCTCGTTTTTTATTGCTGTTCTTTATAGTGAACATCACTCAAGTCACGAAGACGTTGCGCCGCTTGTTCTGCGGTTAAATCGCGCTGAGATTCAGCCAACATTTCGTAACCCACCATGAACTTGCGAACCGAAGCACTGCGCAACAATGGCGGATAAAACAACGCATGCAGTTGCCAGTGGTCGATGTCAGTGCCTTCCTCAAAGAATGGCGCATAGTGCCAGCCCATTGAGTATGGGAATGAACACTGGAACAAGTTGTCGTAACGGCTAGTCAGCTTCTTGATTACCAGCGCTAAGTCATCACGCTGCTCGTCCGTCAATTCACTCATACGGCGAATATGCGTTTTCGGCAGTAACATGGTTTCGAATGGCCACGCCGCCCAATAAGGCACAACAGCAATCCAATGTTCCGTTTCAACCACAGTGCGTGAGCCGTCTTTCATTTCAGCTTCAACGTAATCGACTAACAGGTTCGAACCTTGCTGAACGAAGTATTCCTTTAGCAGCTTTTCTTTACGTTCAATCTCGTTTGGCAGAAAGCTGTTCGCCCAAATTTGACCGTGTGGGTGAGGCTGAGAACAGCCCATGGTCTCGCCTTTGTTTTCGAAGGCTTGAACCCATAGGTAATCTTTACCTAGCTCTTCAATTTGCTCGTTCCAGGTATCAATCACACCGCGGATTTTATTAACCGGTAACTCTGGCAGCGTTTTGCTGTGATCCGGAGAGAAACAGATCACGCGGCTCAGCCCACGCACACCTTGAGTCTTGAATAGAGGGTTTTCAGACTCTGGAGCGTCAGGTGAATCAGGCATCAACGCCGCGAAATCATTACTGAAAACATAAGTGCCATCGTAATCTGGGTTTTCATCACCCGAGATGCGTGTATTGCTCGGGCACAAGAAGCATTCTTTCTCATATGCTGGAAGCTGTGCAGTCGATGGCTTTTCATCTTGGCCACTCCAAGGGCGCTTTGCACGGTGCGGTGATACTAAAATCCACTGACCTGTTAATGGGTTATAACGACGGTGCGGATGGTCTACTGGGTTAAATTCAACTTTTGACATGCTACTTACTCAACTCTTTAAAATTCTTTTCTTCAGCACTTATCAATGAGAAAAGTGCAGATACTAGCTACTAGCTACTAGCTACTAGCTATCAGATGAAAGCACTGCGGCTTCAATTACACAGACTAATAGCCGTTTGGATTATTCGACTGCCAATTCCACGTATCCGCCGTCATTTCCATCACGCTGCGTGTCGCTTTCCAACCTAACTCGCGTTCCGCTTTTTCAGTGCTTGCCCAACATTCAGCAATATCACCAGCACGGCGTGGACAAACTTCATAAGGAACAGGTTTGCCTGATGCTTGTGCAAAGGCTTCTACCATTTCCAAAACACTTGAACCTTTACCGGTGCCTAGGTTGTAGATATGTAGACCCGCCTTCTCACCAACCGCTTTTAATGCCGCAACATGACCATCGGCTAAATCCATCACATGAATATAGTCACGAACCCCCGTGCCATCGACTGTTGGGTAATCGTTGCCAAATACAGCCAATTTTTCACGGCGCCCTACTGCTACTTGAGCAATGAATGGCATTAAGTTATTCGGAATACCTTGTGGGTCTTCACCCATGCTGCCAGATTGATGTGCGCCTACTGGGTTGAAGTAGCGTAATAACGTCACACTCCAATCATTTTCGGCGTTAAATAAATCGCTTAAGCACTCTTCAACCATGTACTTACTGCGACCATAAGGGTTAGTCGTTGCTCCCGTTGGCGAATTTTCAGTAATTGGCACGACTTCCGGATCACCGTAGACGGTCGCTGATGAGCTAAATACGATGCTTTTCACACCCGCTTTCTTCATGCTGCGAGCAAGAACCAAAGAACCATTTACGTTGTTATCGTAATATTCCAAAGGCTTAGAGACCGATTCGCCAACCGCCTTAAGTCCAGCAAAGTGAATCACCGCTTGGATGTTATTTTCAGAAAAAACAGTATCTAGAAAAGCTTCATCACGAATGTCGCCAAGATAAAAAGTTGGTCGCTGATCAGTCAACGATTCTATTCGCTCAAGAACCAGCTCTTTACTGTTGCAAAGGTTGTCTACAATGATTGGTTCCATACCAGCTTGCATCATTTGAATGCATGTATGACTTCCGATGTAACCCATGCCGCCTGTAACCAGTACTTTCACAATCAACCTCTCTTTGTTGTCATTCGTGGCGTCACTCGAACCGATATTCAATTCAATAGCACCCTATGACAGAAATAGTAGCAGCCATTTTGACTATATTTCTGTGATCAAAACCACGAAGTGTAAACGTTTACACTAACAGTTAGAGTTCATGGCGACTGTGATATAGAAAAACATAATAGTTATTCACATCTAATCCATTGAATTTTAATAAGATAATTATAGATAGTTAATTATGAGATACGGACTAGGCGTTGAGGATTTATTTTACTAAAAGTTAATGCAATGAACTCCAGTTTGATTACAATAGGTCTGTAGAATAAAGAGGTGCATTGCTTTTTTACTAAAGATGGTTTGTTTAAAGCAACGCAATGTTCCAACAACAGGAAGTGAGTATGGCAACGTTAAAAGATATCGCAACTGAAGCGAATGTTTCATTGGCTACAGTTTCACGGGTTCTCAATGAAGATCCTACATTAAGCGTCAAGGAAGAGACCAAAAGGCGTATCTTTGAAATTGCAGAGAAGTTGGAATACAAAACCAGCAGCTCACGAAAAGCCGTTAGCAGTAAAAAACAAAATCATCACTTCCTTGCGCTGTATAACTACAAGCAAGAAGCTGAAGTGAATGACCCTTACTATCTATCGATTCGCCACGGGATTGAAACCCAATGTGACAAGATGGAAGTTAAACTAACCAACTGTTATGAAAGTAAAATACACGTAAATTCAGCGCCTATCACTGGTGTATTGTTGGTGGGAAGAATGACACCGGAGGTTATCGAACAAGCCAAAAAGCTAAGCGATAATATCTGTTATGTCGATTTCACTGATCACTCTGAACCTTATGACTCTGTCGATATCGACCTGGCTTTGATCAGCAAAGAGATCACCAACTTCTTTATCAACCAAGGCTATCAACGCATTGGTTTTATTGGCGGACAAGATAACGTCAACACTCCTGATATTCGCGAAGTAGCCTTTGCTGAATACGGTAGCCTTAAGAACGTTGTCAGCGAGCAAGACATCTATCGTGGAGACTTCTCTAGCTCTTCAGGTTATAAGCTTGCAAAACAGATGCTAGCGACTGGCGACTACCCTAAAGCCATGTTTATTGCGTCAGATTCCATCGCAATTGGTGTTTTACGAGCCGTTCATGAGCACGGATTAAACATTCCTGAAGATATTGCGCTGATTAGTGTAAATGACATCCCAACAGCTAAATTTACCTTCCCATCTTTATCGACTGTTCGTATTCACTCTGAACTAATGGGAATTCAAGGCGTTAACCTGTTGATTGAGAAAGTACGCGACGGCCGTACTATCCCACTACGTGTCTATGTACCAAGCAAATTAAAGCTGCGTGACACAACAAAATAGTTAAATATATCAATTAGATAAACCAAGGCTACCTTTACTTAAGGTGGCCTTTTTTGTACCCATCACATACGCCTATATACACATACCAGCCTCTTTAGGCTGCTTCATAAAACAGCCAATAGCATTCTTTTAAGTGGATCACACAGCACTGTAAAAAGACCATAAAAAACGTGATGGAGTTAAAGTAAAACGTTTTCACCAATTTCATTTAGTAAAAGTTTTACCAATAATCACCTCAGTCCAAAAATACTCGTATTCACTACGACCCAATTACGCATAAGAACGTCGGTCAGCAAATTGCATTTAGGCCGAGAGAGAGGCAACGTGAACAACTGGGAAAACTTCCTGAACTTACATGAGAACCGTATGGCACCGCGTGCATATTTCTTCTCATACGCATCAGAAAAGAATGCAAAAACGTTTCAGCGTGAACTTAGCAGCCACTTCCAACTATTGAGTGGCCAATGGAATTTCAGCTATTTCACCAATCCACTATTGGTTCCTGAAGAGTTCTACTCTCAAGAAATGAAAGACTGGGGCCACATTACGGTTCCAAACATGTGGCAAATGGAAGGCCACGGTGATCTTCAATACACAGATGAAGGTTTCCCGTTCCCAATTGATGTGCCTTTCGTACCATCAGACAATCCAACCGGCGCATACCAACGCTCTTTCTTCCTAGGCGAAAGCTGGGACGATAAGCAAACCATCATCAAATTCGATGGCGTTGAAACTTACTTCGAAGTTTACGTAAACGGTGAGTACGTGGGTTTCAGCAAAGGCAGCCGCCTCACCGCTGAGTTCGATATCTCTAGCCATGTAAAAGCAGGCAACAACCTACTTTCTATTCGCGTGATGCAATGGGCCGATTCAACCTACATTGAAGACCAAGACATGTGGTGGACGGGCGGTATCTTCCGTGATGTTTACCTAGTAGGTAAAGAACAACTGCACGTTCAAGACGTTACCGTTCGTACTGACTTCGACGACGCTTACCAAAGCGCTACCCTGTCGTGCAAAGTGGAACTAGAAAACCTAGCAGCAGCAACAAACGCAACCCTTGAGTACGCATTGCTTGATGGCGGCCAAGTTATCTCGCAAGGCTCTGTAGATAGCTTAGCCGTTCCCAATAGATTGACTGACGGCAATGCGAATACTCAATTCTCTATTGATGTGGTTAACCCTGTTCAATGGAACGCTGAAAACCCTTACCTGTACCAACTGCTACTAACGCTGAAAGACGCTGACGGCAAGGTGCTGGAAGTGATTCCACAACGCGTTGGTTTCCGTGATATTAAAGTTCGCGATGGTCTTTTCTACATCAACAACAAGTACGTGATGCTGCACGGTGTGAACCGTCACGACAACGACCACCTAAAAGGCCGTGCTGTCGGCATGGATCGCGTAGAGAAAGATTTAGTACTGATGAAGCAACACAACATCAACTCAGTACGTACAGCGCACTACCCGAACGACCCACGCTTCTACGAACTGTGTGATATCTACGGCCTATTCGTCATGGGCGAAACCGATGTCGAAACACACGGCTTTGCGAACGTTGGCGACCTAAGCCGCATCACTAACGATGCAGCATGGGAAGCGGTGTTTGTTGAACGTATCGAACGTCATATTCACGCTCAAAAGAACCACCCTTCAATCATCATGTGGTCATTGGGTAACGAGTCTGGCTACGGCTGCAACATCCGATCTATGTACGATGCCGCAAAAGCGATTGATGACACGCGTCTGGTTCACTACGAAGAAGACCGTGATGCTGAAGTGGTAGATATCATTTCAACCATGTACTCACGTGCTCAACTGATGAATGCCTTCGGTGAATTTCCACACGAAAAACCGCGCATCATTTGCGAATACGCACACGCAATGGGTAACGGCCCTGGTGGTTTAACTGAATACCAAAACGTGTTCTACAAACATGACGCAATTCAAGGTCACTATGTTTGGGAATGGTGTGACCACGGCATTTTAGCGCGTGATGAAGCGGGTACTGAGTTCTACAAGTACGGCGGTGACTACGGTGACTACCCGAACAACTACAACTTCTGCATGGATGGTTTGATCTACCCAGACCAAACGCCAGGCCCTGGCTTGAAAGAGTACAAACAAGTCATCGCGCCTGTGAAGATCCGCGACTTCAACGCAGAAGACGGCACCTTTACTGTCGATAATAAACTTTGGTTCTCAAACATCGATGATTACACCATCACTGCGGAAATCCGTGCTGAAGGTGAAACGGTTGCAGTACAACACATCAAAGTAGAAGAGCTGGCTGAAAACTCTAGCCGTGAACTAACGCTTAACTTACCAAAGCTAGATGAGCGTGAAGTGTTTGTGAACTTTACGGTTCGTAAGGACTCTCGTACTTCATACAGCGAAGCAAACCACGATATCGCGGTTTATCAATTCCAAGCGAAAGAGAACACAGCACAGCTAGAAGCATTCACTAGCAGCAATGCAACGACATTGAATGTTGAAGAGTCTCGCCTTTCTTACCTAATCAAAGGCCACAACTTTGCACTGAACTTCTCGAAAGTGAACGGCAAGCTGACGTCATGGTTAGTGAACGGTGAAGAACTGATTAAGTCAGAGCCGAAGCTAAACTTCTTCAAGCCAATGATCGATAACCATAAGCAAGAGCACGATGGTTACTGGGAGCCTGCACACCTACAGATCATGCAAGAGCACTTCCGCACGCTAAACGTGGAAGAGAACAACGGCAAGATTGAGATCACCACCACCAGCATCGTTGCTCCACCAGTATTTGATTTCGGCATGCGTTGTGAATATCGCTACCAAATCAGTGCAGAAGGTCAACTGAACGTTGAGCTAAGCGGTGAACGCTACGGTGATTACCCACATGTGATTCCAGTAATTGGTTTCGATATGGGTATTAACGGTGATTTCGACCAAGTTCAATACTACGGCCGCGGTCCTGAAGAGAACTACCAAGACAGCAAGCAAGCCAACATGATTGATGTTTACCAATCAACGGTGGCTGACATGTTCGAGAACTACCCGTTCCCACAAAACAACGGCAACCGCCAACACGTTCGTTGGGCTGCGCTTTCAAGCCGCGCGGGTAATGGTATTGCAGTAAAACCACAGCAAGAAATCAACTTCAGCGCATGGTTCTACACCAATCAAAATATGCACCAAGCACAACACACGATTGAGCTAGAGAAAAGCGGTTACATCACGCTAAATCTAGACCACCAAGTAATGGGCTTAGGTTCAAACTCTTGGGGCAGCGAAGTGTTGGATTCTTACCGTGTTTACATGGATGAATTCCGCTACGGCCTAACACTCGTTCCATTCCAAGCGGGTGACTGTAATGCGCAGCACCTAATCAATCACAACTTTGGTGATGAGTTCTTCACGGTGAATACGCCAAAAACTCAACCAAAACTGAACGAGGCATAAGCGATGATCGTTTTAGACAACCTAGAGCAGTTTAAAGTCGTTTACCGCGACGGTCGTAAATGGCAACGCTGTGTAGAAGCAATTGAAAACATAGGCAACATCAAAGATGGCGTGATGTATTCGATTGGTGACTCACTGGCTTACATCATTGAAGACGGTGTGGCACGTAACACAGAAAACTTCACTGGTAACCGCCGTTACTTCGACGTGCATTACTACCTAGAAGGTCGTGAAACCGTCGAGTTCGCAGCCAAATCAGAGTTAGAGCAAACCCAAGCTTACAGCGATGAAACCGACCGTGAACACCTAATGGGTAACGGTGAGACTTGTGAGTTAGTTGAAGGCCAAGTAGCGATATTTGATAACAGTAAAGCTTACCGATTCCACGGTGATAACCGAGTTCGCAAAGTAGTACTGAAAGTGACTATCGAAGACGGTTACTTCCTTAATAAGTAAGTAAGTAACCGAAACTAAGTAAGTAAGTAACCGGAACCAAGCTGCTGAAGCTAAACAGCCGAAAGCAGCAACAAGATCTATTCACAGTGTGTACTGAGGCTTGCCGTTCAAGGCTCAGTCACACTGCATAAAGCCTCTCTGCTCCTTCCCTACAAAGTAGCCTAGAGAAATAACGACTATAATTATGTGATTCCTCGGAGGACACTATGTCTGAATCTGTACGCGGTAAGTTAGGTAAATTTGCCTTACTCTCCATGACATTTGCAGCGGTATTTAACGTTCGCAACATCGTAAATAACAACATCGAATTGGGATTGAGTTCAGCCCCTATCTTTTTGCTTGCCACTCTTATTTACTTCATTCCATTCGTATTCATTATTGCTGAATTCGTATCAGCAAATAAAAATTCCGAGTCAGGCATGTACGACTGGCTTAAACAACCACTAGGCTCAAAAGCGGCCTATTTAGGTTCGTTCCTCTACTGGTTCGTTAACCTATTCTGGTTTGTGTCACTGCTACCCAACGTTATCTCTTATGCGTCTTACGCGATGTTAGGGTACGAATACGCTTTCTCTCCAATTGTCACCTCGGCAATCTCAATTGGTCTATTTGCGGCTGCGACACACATATCAACCAAAGGCGCGAGCTGGTTAGGTAAGATTGCAGAAATCGTAGCATACGGTGTATTTGCGCTGTTCGCGGTTTACGTTATCGGCGCCATGATGGCACTAGGCGGTAACCATGAACCTGTAGAGCCAATCACTCTTGAAGCCATGACACCAACCATCAACTGGGCAACGCTAGGTATTATGTGTTGGATCTTCCAAGCTGCTGGTGGTGCAGAAACCGCAGCCGCTTACCTAAACGATGTTAAAGGTGGTCATAAGTCTTTCATCAAGGTGATCATCAGCGCGGGTATCGCTATCGGCATCATGTACGCAGTGGGTTCTCTATTAGTTAACGTATTCGTTGCTCGTGACGAATTAACTTATGCTGGCGGTATGGTTGAAATCTTTACTGGTATGGCGAACTACTTCGATATTTCACAATCTCTAACGGGTCGCTTCGTCGGTATTATCCTATTCGTTGCGATGTTCGGTTCGATGATGATGTGGACTGCAGCTCCCGTTAAAATTCACTTCTCTGAGATCCCTCAAGGTGTTTACGGTGAGAAGACAACCGAGCTTAACGAACACGGTGTGCCTGTGCGTGCAGCATGGTGGCAGTTTGCGTTCGTATTCGTAATGCTAGTGGTTAACGGCTTCGGTTCTGAATCAGTACAAGACATGATGAACACAGCAATCAACCTCACAGCAGGTACAGCAATGCTACCGCCTATCTTCATCATGGTGGCTTACTTTGTGTTCCGCTTGAAGCACGACGATACACCACGTGACTTCCGTATGGGCACCCGCGTTCAAGGTATGACAGTAGTATCCGTGCTTATCGGTATCTTCGTTGTGAGCATGACTGCATCGGCATTCCCAACAGGTGTTGACCTAATGCAAGCTTTCTTCGTCAACGTATTCATGACTGCGATATTCTCAGCTCTCGCTTGGTGGTGGATCTCTCGCTTTGAGAAGAAGCAAGCGGGTAAAGAAGCAAAATTAGAAGCCGCTAAGCAATCATAGGATCAGATCTTCACTAGATGATGAATCTATAAAAACAGCACAAATCAAAAAGCGCCTTTATGGCGCTTTTTTGTTTTAAATCAGTAAATTAAAAACGATCCATAAGAATAAAAAACACCATCTCGTCAAGGTTTAACTTCACTAAAAACATTAATTAGATCGTAATAAAACCCGAATAAAAACAAAGGTAAAAAATTAACTAAATTCATTTACCTCACATCACATATTTGATCAATTTAGATTAACTTCCCACCGCTTAATCTTTAATCTTCTTGTTGAAGAGATAAGTGAACTCATAGAGAAAAAACGACAAAAAGCCCCTACAAGCCTGATACATCGTCGTACATGAGAAAGCTAGCCTCTTCGATGAACATCTTAGTGTTGCAGTTTTTACATCAGTAATAAATTTACTGAAACTAACAAGCTAAAACGTCTAAAGATTTGTTCGTAAATCAATACAAAAATAATAAATGAGCCAAACCTGACTTCATAGAGCGGGTGTTTGCCAAACCAACATAACAATAAAAACACGGCCTAGATCTTCCTCTCTAGGACCTAGGAATAATGATCATCAACGTGATTCACCGGAGAACATCATGTCCGATAATAAACGCAGTACGATAGGCAAATTTGCCCTACTGTCTATGACCTTCGCGGCGGTATACAGCTTCAATAACATCATAAACAACAACATCGAAATCGGCCTGTCCTCAGCTCCGATGTTCTTTTTAGCGACCCTATTTTACTTTGTGCCCTTTTGTTTGATCGTGGCAGAGTTCGTATCACTGAATAAAGACTCTGAGGCGGGTGTTTATTCTTGGGTAAAAAGCTCTCTAGGAGGCCGCTGGGCGTTTATTTCAGCTTACACCTATTGGTTTGTTAACCTATTTTTTTTCACCTCTCTATTACCTAGAATCATTGCTTACGCGTCTTATGCCTTCTTAGGGTTTGAGTACATATTCACACCAATAACCACGGCAATCCTGAGTACCATTTTATTTGCTATCGCTACGCATATATCCAATAACGGAGCGAAACTGCTTGGCCCAATCACCTCGCTAACATCATCGTTAATGTTGTTACTGACGCTCTCTTACATCTTGCTTTCTGGCGGTGCACTAATCGGTGGAATAGAACCTGCTGACCCAATCACCATCGAAGCAATGACACCAAGCTTTAACTGGGCATTCCTTGGTGTAATCACTTGGATCTTCATGGCGGCTGGCGGTGCTGAATCGGTCGCGGTTTACGTCAACGACATCAAAGGTGGCCACAAATCTTTCGTTAAGGTGATCATCATCGCGGGTATCTTTATCGGCGCGCTTTACTCGGTTGGCTCAGTACTGGCAAACGTATTCGTTGCTCGTGAAGAATTGAAGTTTACAGGTGGTTCAGTACAAGTATTTGAAGGCTTAGCAAGACACTTTGGCCTGTCTGAAATCCTAATGAATCGCTTTGTAGGCGTAGTTTCATTCACAGCAATGCTTGGCTCCCTGCTGATGTGGACGGCTACACCCGTTAAGATTTTCTTCTCTGAAATCCCTAAAGGTATCTTCGGCGAGAAAACCGTCGCACTTAACAAGCAAGGTGTACCTGAACGTGCAGCATGGATTCAGTTCTTGATTGTGATTCCACTGATGTTCATTCCGACACTGGCGTCCGATACGGTTCAAGATCTGATGAGTACGATTATCAACATGACAGCAGCAGCATCGATGTTGCCACCGCTATTCATCATGATCGCGTACCTTAATCTACGTTTGAAGCTGGATCACTTACCTCGCGATTTCAGAATGGGTTCACGTATGACAGGCATTACCGTGGTCTCTATTCTGATCGGCATCTTCACTGTTGGTTTCTTTGCCTCTACTTTCCCGACAGGTGCTGACATCATGACCATCATCTTCTACAACGTGGGCGGGATTGTTATCTTCCTTGGTTACGCGTGGTGGAAGTACGGTAAATACGAGAAAAGCTTATCTCCAGAAGAGAAAAAATTAGAAGCAAAACCTCAACCGGCGAACGCTTAGTCTCCTATTAACCTCGATTTAAATCTTAGCTTTGATTTTGTTTGAACTATTACAGGCACTCACCACACGGTGAGTGCTTTTGTATTTGTCGGTACCTTTTTCTAAAAACCTATCTCCGACCAAATACCTCCTACCAAAACACCCCTCTTCCACCAAAACTATCAAGACAGAACATATTCAATTCAACAATCTATCCGCCTAGAAAAGAATTCACACAGGGAATACTTACAACCCTAGCCATACCTCTGCAAATTCAACATAAAGTCAAAATAAAAACAAAGTAAATATTTACTAAAAATAGATCACATTTTTAAGGTAATTTAATTTTAAACATGAAAATAATCATTAATATCGGTTTTGCGATCGTAAGTGACCTGACCAAATACGCCTTGAAGAGCACCCCATATTAGAAGTCAGAACTACTTACGAATCTTCATTTATAACCCCGACACAGAAGTGAATAAAATGAAACGTAGTTTTACTAAAAAAACTCTTATTACAAGCTGTATTCTTGCTGCTCTAACTGCCAATGCGAACGCTGAAGAATCAGCAGCAAACCACAGTGATACTCAACCCCCACAAACTCAGACAGACACCCTATTCAATTTTTATGGTGAGCTTGGCCTTGGTGGTCACGTTGCACTAGAAGGCGATGACAAAGGCCGCTATGCAGACGGCACTTACATTGAAGCGGGCTTAGCGATTGAGCATGGTAATTGGTTTGGTCTTGCTTACATGGAAGGCTGGACAGTACAAGCCGACGACGAAGGTAACGCTTGGGCAACGGGTCACGGTTGGGGCGGCTTTGAAGGCGGCTTTAACCGCTTCTACGCTGGCTACCGCACAGATGCAAAAACAGAATTTATTGTTGGTCGTATGGATTCATCATTGGATGACGTTCAATGGTGGGGTGATGCAACCGTTGAGTATGGCTACGCAATCTCCAACACTCGTGACGTAAACGTGGGTGTGAAAATTCAAAACTTAGAAGGCAAGCTACGCTACAGCGTTTCTTTTGCTCCTGAGTCTGATTTCTCTGAAGACGATGCTCTGCTTCACTTTGGTAAATACGACAGTTTTGCAGACCAATGGAAAGACAAAAACGCCATGGTCAATGGTTACCTCCAATACGACCTGACTGACGACCTAACCCTGATGGGTGGTGGTGAAGTCCGCAACAACGATGGTGGCGAACTGTTGCTATTAGGTGCGGAATACAAAAACGTGGCAGCTCGTGTTTGGCACGATACCGACAAAGGCAACCAAGAATCATTCGGTAGCGAATCAGGCCTTCAAACCAGTGCATGGTATGAAGCAGCGCAAGGTGTTTACCTATCAGCAGCCTACAACTACGCAAACTTTGACGGTGACAACGGCGATAAAGAAATCACGTCTTACGTCAATGCTGGTGTTTGGTACGAATACGGCAACGGCGCGTTTGCGACTGCTTTCGACAGCCGCTTTGGCGTTGGTAGCGACACAGAAACTGGCGACGCACAAGTGTTCGCAATGCAATACTTCTACTGGTAATAACAGGAAATCATCATGAAACTGAATAAATCATTCGCAGCTCTCGCTATTGGCGCAGCCCTTGTTGTTACTGGCTGTACATCAAACTCAAGCTCTGACACAGAACAACTGCAAGTTAACGAATTTAAGAACGTTATTGACCGTACTGGTTCGCCAGAATACATGCGTGACTACGACTTCGATGACCACCAGCGCTTCAACCCATTCTTCGACTTAGGTGCATGGCACGGTCACTTGCTGCCAGACACAGCAGAAGGCATGGGCGGCTTCCCTGGAACGGCACTTCTTACTGAAGAATACATCAACTTTATGGCAGATAACTTTGACCGCCTAAGCGTGTTCAAAGATGGCAAAAAAGTCGTATTCACCATGGAAGCATACAGCTTACCGGGCGCATTGGTTCAGACGCTAAAATCGGACGATGTAACGGTAGAGATGACGATGCGTTTTGCTTCAAACCGTACCTCTCTGCTAGAAACCAAAATCACTACCGACTCGCCTGTCGAATTGGTGTGGGATGGTGAGCTGCTAGAAAAGACCCACGCGAAAGAAGGCGTGGCGCAAACCGACAAAACAATCGCAGAAACTTATCCTGAATACGACCGTCAAATCGTCGCAACCGACGATGGCCTGAAGGTAACCTTTGGTAAGGTGCGTTCAACGTGGGATTTGCTTACATCAGGCGAGTCTGAGTACCAAGTTCATAAGTCGATTCCAACACAAACCACAGTAGATGGTTTAGCATTTACTTCAACGGCAAACATTGAAGCATCAACCACCATTTACACCACTTACTCGCATGTTCTAACGGCCGAAGAAGCACAAGCGGAACAGCCTGAAATCAAAAAGATCATGGCAAACCCTACCGATTTCTTAGCGGCATCAGCAGAGCGTTGGGAAGGCTACCTAGAGATGGGCTTAACCAACCCGAACGCAACGCCAGAACAAGAACGTGTTGCGGTAAAAGCAATGGAAACCCTAAACGGTAACTGGCGTGGCGCAGCCGGCGCGATGGAATTTGATTCCGTCACACCATCAGTAACCGCCCGTTGGTTCTCGGGCAACCAAACTTGGCCGTGGGACACATGGAAGCAAGCTTACGCAATGGCTCACTTCAACCCAGATGTAGCGAAAGACAACATCCGCGCGATGTTCGCATACCAAATCCAAGCTGACGATGCAGTTCGTCCTTGGGATGAAGGTTACGTGCCAGATTTGCTTGCTTACAACCTAAGCCCTGAACGTGGCGGCGATGGTGGCAACTGGAATGAACGTAATACAAAACCAAGCCTAGCGGCATGGGCAGTAATGGAAGTCTACAAGACCACCAGCGATGAAGCTTGGCTCGAAGAGATGTATCCAAAGCTAGTGGCATACCATGATTGGTGGCTACGCAACCGTGACAACAACGGTAACGGTGTTCCAGAGTACGGCGCAGCACGCGACAAAGCACACAACACACCTGAAGGCGAAATGTACTTCACTGTGATTCGTGGTGATAAGCACGAGACAGTCGTAGGCCAAGCAGCACTCGATAAAGTCGTGGCTGAAGGTAACTACGATTACATCGAAAGCCCAGCTCAAACAGCCGCGTCTTGGGAGTCAGGTCGTGACGATGCAGCCGCATTTGGTTTCATCGATAAAGATCAGCTAGACGCGTATGTGGCGAATGGCGGCAAGCGCAGCGATTGGGATGTTGAGTTCGCTCAAAACCGCGCTGAAGATGGCACGCTATTGGGCTACTCACTACTGCAAGAGTCTGTCGACCAAGCAAGCTACATGTACAGCGATAACAAGTACCTAGCAGAAATGGCTGACATTCTTGGTAAAGACGCTGAAGCGAAAGAGTTCCGTGAAAAGGCTGAACACCTATCGAACTACATCAACACCTGTATGTTCGACGAAGGCACTAACTTCTTCTACGACATTCGTATTGAAGACAAACCACTCGCGAATGGCTGTGCGGGTAAACCGATCGTAGAACGTGGCAAAGGCCCTGAAGGTTGGTCACCATTGTTCAATGCTGCTGCCACTCAAGCTAACGCTGATGCAGTTGTCTCAGTGATGAAAGATACTGAAGAGTTCAACACCTACGTTCCATTAGGCACAGCAGCGCTTTCTAGCCCTGCATTTGGCCCAGATATTTACTGGCGTGGACGTGTATGGGTCGACCAATTCTACTTCGGCCTAAAAGGTATGGATAGCTACGGCTACCGTGATGATGCAATTGAAATGGCAGGCGCATTCTTCGATCACGCTGATGGTTTGGTACAAGACGGTCCGATCCGTGAAAACTACAACCCACTAACCGGTGAACAACAAGGCGCGCCAAACTTCTCTTGGAGTGCAGCTCACCTGTACATGCTTTACAACGATTTCTTTACTGACGCAGAATAAATCGAACCTTTTTACCTGTCCTCTGAGATTCATTGATACAACGGATTAACAAGATACAACGGATTAATAAATTTCAGACTTTGGCACTCAGTATCTCGCTGAGTGCCTTTTTTACACCTGAAGCCAAACAAGCGAACAAACAAACATTTAGACTATTTGGCCTACTATGATCCTTTTACTCTATTCGCTGCACTTTAACCGTTCTAACCACAATAAAAACGCACCTGATAATGGTAATGCTCTTTCAATAATTTGTATTCATCATGGACACTTGGCGTCCATGAGTCATCACCGCCAACCCCCATATGGAAACCATCCACATAGACAAACAGCTGTTCTTGTTCGGTTAAGTCACAAGTGTGTTTTGCCTTCTGTAACTGCTGTAACCCAAAACGACTGACTGAGAAATGGAAGTCTCCTTGCAGCTCAAAGTGACCAATTTTTGCTTCACGAACATCACAACGCAAGCCGCAATCAGAAGGGAAAATATACGGGGTATGCATTTGTTCAATGCTCTGCTGATATCGCCCCATCTGCGCGGACATCTTTCGATCTGGGTAGTTTTCGTGAGGTCCGCGACCAAACCACTCCACACTATTTGGAACATTATTTAACGCGAAAGTTAAACCAACACGTGGCAGAGAAGGCAAACCTTTCGCCGCTTGAACATGCACTTCAATGTTCACTTCACCATCAGCAAACAGTTGATATTGCCACGTAGAGAGCAAACGTACTTGCCCCTCAACTAAGTGGGCAATTCTTGCAGTCACTGACACCGAGTTTTGCTGAGTAGAACATGAAAAATCGATGCACTCAGGAGTTAGCCTGTCTAAGCCCATCGCCTGCCAGCGTGCTATCCATGAGTTAGGGTCGACACGGTTTGCTTCACTGACACCGATATCGTTGTCTAGTGGCGATCGATAAAAGTTATCTCTAATGCCACTTGCAAGTTGTTCTGCGCCCTTCACTTGCCAGCGTTCTAAAGCCCCCGTTAACACCGAGAACTCAACTTGATAATCGTCACCGATAACCGTTAGCTGTGTTTCAGTTTCAATCACTTGCGGTGGGTATTGTGAAAGGTTGGCGTCCAACATTAATTGCGGCGGTGTTGGCAGAGTGAATTGCTCAATCGCCGTCACATGACCTTTATTTGCCCACGCGGTATCGGCATTTAGTTCTACTTCCAAATTGATATGATTAAGCGCATTAGCAACTTCAGAAATTCTCACACCATCAAGCTCTATCTGCACACTCGATTCCGGCTCAACAAGCAACTCAATACTGCCATTGCATTGAACAATTCCATCTCGAGTGATATTCCAATTCAACGTTTCAACACTGCTCGCCTTGAACAAATACTCACTACGAATGTCGATAATCAAAGGGGATACTGAGACTAATTTGAATTGATAAAACTGCTGCGCTTTTTTCACTTCATGCAACGTAGGATGAATCGCTCTATCCGGAAAAACCAATCCATTAATACAAAATTGGCGATCATTAATCTCATCTCCGAAATCACCACCGTAGCCCCAATATTTCTGCCCATTCGCATCGGTTTTGGTTATCCCTTGATCGACCCAATCCCAGATAAATCCGCCCTGTAATCTTGGGTTGTCTCTAAACGCTTGCCAATATTTATCAAAGCTACCCAGACTGTTACCCATCGCATGGGCGTACTCACAGGGAATAAGAGGACGTTGCTCGTTTGGCAGAGCAATGGCTTTGCGAATACCGACGCGAGGTGTCACTTCAGGTTGACTAGCGATAACAGGTAAATCCCAATCAACACGTGCGTACATTGGGCATAATATGTCGGTCGCCGCGGTATCTGCTCCGCCTCCTTCGTATTGAACGGGACGTGTTGGATCGGCTTGTTTCACCCATTGGTACATCGCATGGTGATTGCGCCCAATACCTGATTCATTGCCCAACGACCAAATGATCACACTGGCGTGGTTTTTATCTCGCTCGACCAGCCTTGTCATACGGCGCATGTAAGCATTTAACCATGACGCATCATTTGATAAGCGGCACATCGGAAACTGGCCATGAGTTTCTACATTCGCTTCGTCAACCAGATACAGGCCAAATTCATCACACAATTCATACCACAATGGATGATTGGGGTAATGAGCGGTTCGTACTGCGTTGAAGTTATTCTGTTTCAGTAATTTGATGTCTTGAATCATGCCTTCACGAGTCATGGTATGACCCAGTTCAGGGTGATGTTCATGGCGATTAACACCACGAATCAGCAGGGGCTTACCGTTAACTTTGAGCAAACCATCCGTTATTTCGACACGACGAAATCCAACATCGTAGGCCTCACAATCGATAAGCTCATCATGTTCATTAAGCAATGACACCACACAACGATACAAATATGGCGATTCGGCACTCCACCTATTCGGATTTAAGACTGAAATCTTGTGCTCGGCAACGTCCGACCAAGGCCCTTTCTCATCGACATACCTTTCACCAAAACCAACAGTTTGAGGTTCACCAATCAAATGCCCTTGAACATCAAATAGTTCAGCCCTTAACTTATAGAAACTTTCTGCACCATTGCTCTGTTTGGTTATTTGAGTAGAAATATTTAAAACAGCGTCGCGATAACATGCGTCCAATTGAGTCACGATACAAACATCCTCAATCGCGATCTTGGGTTTTCTCAACAAGGTCACATCACGGAAAATGCCGCTCAGCCACCACATGTCTTGGTCTTCTAGGTAAGAACCGTCCGACCAACGCAGTACCATCACCGCAAGTGAATTTTCTCCAACGTGTAAGAATGGAGACAAGTCGAACTCGGCAGGAAGGCGACTGTCTTGCGAGTACCCAACCCAACGGCCGTTACACCACAAATGAAATGCAGAATTCACGCCGTCAAAGGTCAGCCTATGAGTGTCTAATAGCTCTTGCTCCGAGCAATCAAAACGCGTTCGATAAAGCCCTGTCGGGTTATCATTTGGGACAAACGGTGGGTTATCGACGAAGGGGTATTTCACATTGGTATAGATCGGTTTATCAAAGCCCTGCATTTGCCAGTTATTTGGCACCACTATCGACTCCCATAACGAGTCATCAAAATGCTCAGACACTGACTCTTCGACAAGCAACTCTGGCGCATCAAACAGTTGAAACTTCCAAATACCATTGAGAGACAAGGTGCGTGACGAGCTTTTTGTCAGCGCTTCAACCAGCGAAGTGTAAGCACTCAAAGGGGCATGAGCCTCGACAACGTTATGATGAGTAATGTGTTGATTTTCCCATTCACGAGCAGAGATGATTTGAGAGAAAGTTCTCATGAAGCGTTCCTTACGATAAACCGAATATAGTGAATCATTGCAAGTAGTACTGGCCGCGTGGTACTCATAAAATGGCACTTAACACGTGAGAATGGTACTTAACACGTGAGAATGGACACCTAAAGCGCTCAAAAACGACGAACACTAATCAAATAACACTGGCAATGACAAACTGAAAAGGAAGAGAGCCGCAGCAAGAGTCGCTGCGGCTGATGAAGTATTATTTAAAGGTGCGCTTGCTTACCTTATCGAGTTTCTTCAAGATTTTTTCGATACGATCAGGGTGAACCATAAACTCTTGGAAACCCTTCATGCCTTCTTTAGCCATCGCAGGATCAGTGTCTCTATCATAGAACTGAGCAGTACCCTCGGTAGAACCGAGCATCGCAACGCCTTTGTCCAAGAACGGATCAGATTTCGCTTTTGCTTTGTTGTTAGTTGGGATTTGCAACAACATCTCATTGATTAGCTGCTGATTTTCTGCTTGTGCAACAAACTCTAAGAACTTACGAGCGTCTTCTTTGTTCTTCGCTTTTGAAGGAATATGTAGCGTATCCATTGGCGCATCTTCAGACATAGGTACGCTTGAGTCGATCACAGGGAATTGGAAGAAATCCATTTTTCCATCCAACTCTTCAGGGAAGTTTGGCGTGATAAAGTTACCCATTAGGTACATCGCCGCCTTGCCGTTATACAAAAACGGTTGAGCTTCCTGCCAAGAATAAGAGGCGTGGTTTTCTAGGTAGTAACCCGGTTCAACAAGTTCAGCCCAATTAGCAAAGGTTTTCTTAACACGTTCATCAGAATAAGACACCTTGCCTTCCATCAACTGAATATGGAAATCTAGACCATTGGTACGCATGTTGATGTAATCAAACCAACCCGCCGCCGTCCAAAGATACTTGGTACCAATAGCAAACGGTGCCACGCCATTCTCTTTGAGCGTTGCTGATGCGGATTTCAAGTCATCCCACGTTTTCGGTTCGCCGATTCCATATTGTTCAAATATATCTTTACGGTAGTAGATACCCCATTGGTAATACGTGTATGGCACACCATATTGCTTGCCTTTCACCGTCATAGCTGGCGCCGCGGCTGCGAAATCTTGCTGCATGTTGTTGTCAGTCCAGATATCACTCACATCTTCGAATAAGCCACGATCAACGAAGGCTTTCATTCGGTTACCCGCATACCAAAAAACCACATCCGGCGGCGAAGTCACCAACCAATTACGAATCGTTGTTTTGTACGACTCGTGATCGTACAAATTGTACTTAACCGTAATATCAGGATTTTCTTTTTCAAAGCGGTTAATGATCTCACCCCAAGCTTCTTTTGGTGCAGGATCAGAAGCATCTGAGTTTATGACCAAAGTGCCTGCAAACGAGGTTGCAGATACGGAGGCAGCAAGCACTGCTGTAGCAGCGATATGTTTCACGTATTTCATATTGAGGTCCTTGTTATAGAGCTAACGCTCACTAAGTCCAATTATTATTGTTTTGTCTCGTAGGGTGATGCGTGTTTGATTACTCTTTCATTATCAATCCGATCAGGATTTACTTAGCCAAGATGGTTGACTTCAAACCACCTTGGCATTGTTCGTATTCTCTTTTGTTAAGTTGCTTATCTCGTTACATACTTGGACTGTAAATGACGGAATCTGTAAATAGCTGAATCTGTAAATAGCTGAGTCTGTAAATAACTAAACCTGAAAATAGCTAAGCCTGTAAATAACATGGCCGTTAACCTGTTAGCCCTTTGTTGCACCTAAAGTCAGGCCAGCAATAAAGTGTTTCTGCATAGTGAAGAACAGAACCACAGGTGGAATAGCAGCCACTACCGCTCCGGCAGACATAAACTGCCAAGACGCCAACCATTGGCCTTGCAATGAGCTCAAGCCAGCGGTCACAGGGCGAACATCATCACTTTGAACCAATACCAAAGCCCAAAAATAGTCATTCCAAATGAAGGTAAACACCAGTACCGCTAATGCCGCGAGCGCTGGACGAACGAGAGGTAATACGACATGCCAGAAAATCTTCCATTCACTGACTCCCTCCACTCTTGCCGCTTCAATTAACGCATCGGGAATGCCAACAATAAAGTTACGCATAAACAAGGTACAAAATCCGGCTTGGAAAGCGATATGGAAGAAAATCAACGCCCAATGGGTATCGTACAAACCCAACCCAATGGTTAAGTCACGTACAGGAATCATCAAAATTTGAAACGGAACAAAGTTGCCCGCAATAAACATCGCAAAGATCCAAACATTGGCCTTGAAGTTGTATTTCGCCAAGGCGTATCCAGCCAATGTCGAGAGAGCAACAGCCCCTGCTACCGCTGGCAATGTAATGATCAAGCTATTGATTAAGTACTGCCCCATTGATGTCGAGGTAAAAACTTGGGTGTAATTCTCAATGAACTGAATCTCACTCGGCCAACCCCAGTAGTTACCCTTGTTGATGTCGTCCATCGAACGAATCGATGTCATCATCACTGCGATAAGTGGCAGTAACCACATCACGATCGAGATAGGTAACGCGACTCGGTAACTGATGTTAGTAAAGCGACCAGCTTTTTGAATTGGTTGCGGAAACATTATTTTTCACTCCTTAACATGCGCCACAAGAAGTAAGCGATATAGATATCCATAATCAGAAACAGCACCACAGAAACCGCCGCACCATAACCCATTCGATAGTTAAAAATAGACTCTTCATACATTTGATACGCCAGTACCGTTGAGCTTCCCCAAGGGCCACCCGCAGTCATAGTCGCAACTAAATCGAATGAACGTAAGGCACCAATCACAGTCACGACCACAGCAATAAAAGTCGCAGGTCTTAGTTGAGGAAGAACTACATACCAGAGCATGCGCCACTTCTTTGCCCCATCAAGGCGTGCCGCTTCTAACTGTTCTGGGTCTAGGTTATTCAAACCCGTGAGATACAAGATCATGCAGTAAGAGATTTGTGGCCATAAGCCTGCAGCAATAATTCCATAGGTGACATAATCTTCATCGGCGAGAATCGAAATTGGCTCAAAGCCAAAGGCACCTAATGCGATATTAAAAAGACCAAATGACGGGTCATAGAACCAAGCAAATACGAGGCCGACCACCACTTGGGAAATAACAAAGGGAAAGAAAAATAGAGATTTAACGACTCGAATGCCTTTCACTTGTTGGTTTAGAAAAAGGGCAATCGCTAAGCCACAAGGTGGCGCGAGCATAAAAAAGATCAACCAAAGAAAGTTATTCGTCAAAGAGGTATAGAAGGCCTCTGAATCAAACAGTTCACGATAATTGCCCAACCCTACCCACTCTTTTTCCCCTAACCCATCCCATTCAAAGAAGCTCAGCCAAATGCTGTCCAAGATCGGATAAATAACGTAAAGAGAGAAGATGACAATAGCCGGAGCTAAGAACAGCCAAGGAGACACCTTGGAACTGATGCGTCTTTTCTTCTTCGCTGACGGAGTGCGATTTTCTGGGTATATCGTTTTCACAGATTGCTCCATTTCCCGAAATTCCTTGTCTTTAAAGCTTCATTTACTATTCGATTAATTTCCATCTAGATTTATAAATTTAATCTAGCAACTCAGCATTTATAGTGATTACGTTTAAATATTAGGCTTATTGATAATATTACGCACAGTTATGTTTTAATTTTGTAAACGTTTCCACAAAAATCAATATGATTTGTAAAATTTGTATGACGGGGATCAATTATTCATGCGAGGCATCTAACAAAATTCTGATGGAAGCGTATGTTTTAAAGGCAAAGTGATGTAGCCCAATGAGGCAAGGAGAGAGCATGGCTGATATCAGCTTAAAACAGGTCATCAAACGATATGGTGATATCCAAACGATCCATGGTGTTGATCTAGAAATAAATAACGGCGAATTCGTAGTATTCGTTGGGCCTTCTGGTTGTGGTAAATCAACCCTCTTACGCTTAGTTGCTGGCTTGGAAGAAATCACTGAAGGTGAGATACACATTGGCAATGATCTTGTTAACGATGTCGACCCTGCCGAGCGTGGTGTCGCGATGGTATTCCAATCTTACGCACTTTATCCGCACATGACCGTTGAGGAAAATATGGGCTTTGGCCTGAAAATGAACGGATTTGCTAAGGAAATAGTTGAGAAACAGGTCACTAGCGCCGCTAAAACACTTCAACTAGAGCCTTTATTGAAACGTAAGCCTAAAGAGTTGTCAGGTGGGCAGCGTCAACGTGTTGCAATTGGTCGAGCAATTGTTCGCAAACCAAGAGTGTTCTTATTCGATGAGCCCCTATCAAATTTAGATGCTGAACTTCGCGTCGATATGCGCCTACAAATAGCCAAATTGCACCAAGATCTTCAAAACACCATGATCTATGTAACGCACGATCAGGTCGAAGCCATGACGCTTGCCGACAAGATCGTTGTGCTTAGAGATGGTCGTATTGAACAAGTAGGTTCGCCATTAGAGCTGTATCACTCTCCTCAAAATGAATTTGTAGCCGGCTTTATCGGTTCTCCGAAAATGAACTTCCTACCTTGTTTGGTTAATAGCACCTCAGACACTCACGCCCAACTGACGGTTAATGGCCTTAGTAAAATTACTCTACCATTACCAAATGATGGCCTTGCCGAAGGACAAAAGCTTACGCTTGGTATTCGACCTGAGCATTTAAATATTGATGGCACTTCTGATATCACGATTGAGTTCCAGAGTGAGGTAGTAGAACGACTGGGCAACAGTACTTATATGTTTGGTCAATCTTGTGGCGTAGACAGCTTTAAAGTTCATCTGCCCGGAGATCAAGAGGTCACGCGTTATCAGTCTCTGAATCTAAATTTCTCATCAAAAGATTGTCATCTGTTTGATGCGGAAGGTCAGAGAATCAATTAAGCATTTAAAAACGGTAAAGCTTGCTTGATGTCGCTCGCTTTACCGCTTCATTTCAAACTCATTTTTCATGCCACTTCCAGTAGCCAAAAACTTCCATTTTGATCCTCTTCACCTTATGAAACCTCTCTCAAAAATTTCATAACTCACACCTAAATGTTGTGTTCTTAGGCTTATTTTCATTTTCTTTATCCTTAACCGCTATCCGGACATTAATTTGATAGTCGTTTACTAAATAATCGCTAAACTATAGTGTCGCCTACCCCTTTTTTTGAGAAACCTAAATGCCTAATGCTGATTCCACCCTAAACAAACGTATGGGAATCGTTGCGCTCACCTGGCCAATTTTTATCGAAGTTCTATTAAGAACAGCACTCAACACCAGTGATGTATTCATGTTATCGGGATACTCAGACAAAGCCGTGTCTGCCGTTGGTGTTATCTCTCAAATATCCTTTTTCCTGATCATCGTCTCGACTATGGTCAGCAGCGGCACGGGCATACTAATTGCGCAATACAATGGTGCATCTCGTGATGAGGAAAGCTCCCATGTAGGTGTGGCGAGTATTGTATTAGCCATTATTACTGGCCTACTATTGAGTATTATCGCTGTTCTTGGCGCAGAATATTTTATTCCTCTTTATCAACTTGAACCTCAAGTTGAACAATACGCTCAAGAGTATCTGTTCATCAGTGGCGCCCTCACCTTCAACGTAACGATTGGTGTGGTGTTAACTACAATTTTACGTAGCCATGGTTACTCTAAGTCACCAATGGTCATCAACCTAATAGCCGGCGTTATCAATGTATTCGGTAACTACTGCGCACTGTACCAACCTTTTGGTTTACCAGTATACGGTGTACAAGGCGTGGCAACGGCGACAGTCATTAGTCAGACCATTGGCCTATTAATTTTAATCGGTGTAGTAAGAAGCAAAGGAATTGATTTACCTCTCAAGCAGTTCAAATCCGTGCCTAAAGCTATCTATCAAAAAATCATGAAGATAGGCTCGA
Source organism: Vibrio sp. L3-7 (assembly GCF_963898195.1). Taxonomy (NCBI): domain Bacteria; kingdom Pseudomonadati; phylum Pseudomonadota; class Gammaproteobacteria; order Vibrionales; family Vibrionaceae; genus Vibrio; species Vibrio sp. L3-7. The sequence goes on from NZ_CAWQUW010000073.1 coordinate 205,537, forward strand.
TGAACGCCGGAGAAGTACTCTCTTACAACATGGCGCAAATCACGATTACCTTCTTTATTGTGCAAATGGGAACCTCATCACTAGCTGCATTTACTTATGCACAAAACATTGCTCGCCTCTCTTTTGCGTTTGCTTTAGCCATCGGCCAAGGGAGCCAAATTCAAACAGGCTACTACATTGGCAAGGGCTGGGTAGATGAAATAACGAGCCGTGTACAACGTTACTTTGTGGTTGGTTTTATCGCCTCGACCAGCATTACTTGTATGGTCTATATCTTCCGCTTTGAAATTTTAGATCTGTTCACTCAAGATCCAGAGATCATTGCCCTTGCCGCATTGCTCATTGCAGGTTCAATCTTGTTAGAAGCTGGCCGTGTATTTAATCTGATTTTCATCTCGTGCTTAAAAGCGACAGGCGACATTAAGTTTCCAGTCAAGATGGGCATACTCAGCATGTGGGGTATTGGCGTTGCAATGAGCTACTTGCTTGGCGTACATTGGGGCTACGGTGTATTTGGTGCCTGGATGGCAATTGCGATGGATGAATGGTTCCGCGGGTTGATCATGGTTCGTCGTTGGCGAGCGAAAAAGTGGACTCGATTCTCTTTGTAAGTGGTAAGTAGCCAAGCAATAACTATTTATAAAAACAATATTTTAGGCATCTCACTCATTACGATTGAGATGCCTTTTAGTTATTGGCCTACGATGATCCTTTCCCTGTTTTCGCTGTACTGCCTTTATCAACCGCCGAACAATACGCCCAGCCTCTAGTCATCCCACTCTCTTCTTAACCCTTTATCTAATATAAAAACATCTACTTGAAATCCGCATTATCAACATTTCCTATATAAAGATTCTGCAATCGTAGGGATTATCAAACGGGTTCTCTCGAACTACTATTATTTCATCAGCTAGCCAAGACGTTAGCAAGATAGATAGCTACCAATAACTACCAATAACTACCAATAACTAAAGTGCGCATGCTCGCTCAGAGTGCACAACGTGGAGAACATCATTATGTCTTACTACTCTGTACTAGAAGTTACACCCACTACAGACGCATGGGTTGCAGATTACATTGCTCCTGCAAACAAGCTGATGGCGCAATACGGCGGTAAATACCTAGCGCGCACTTCTAGCCACGAACGCCTTGAAGGCGACTCAGAACAACCAGCACTTCGTATCATCATTGAGTGGCCGTCAAAACAAGCTGCGGTAGATTTCATGAACGATCCAGGTTACGTACCACACCTAGCTGCACGTACTGCGGGGTCGGTTAGCCACCACGCACTTATCGAAGGCAAAGACGACCTAGCGTAATTAAGAGTCCAGATTCTGGTTAACGGTTATCGATCAAAATAACTGTGTCAAAATATATAAAAGCCGCACCATCATTTGATGGTGCGGCTTTTTTGTTGGCGTTAATTCTTACTAAGATTGAGAGCTATGAGTGTTAATAACTATTAGGATTAACAGTTATTGGCCTACGATGATCCTTTTACTTATAAAGCTCATTCTAAAGGAACTAATGGCAGGCTCTATTAAGGTTATGCGGCAACTTCAACGCCTTTCTTGCGCTTTGCTAATCGTGCTGCGATTCCGAACAACATCACAATGCCACACACACCGTACACTTGCATGATGGTTGGATCATCAGAGACAAAACCAACATCAGAGAACATCACATAAGCGCCTAGCACCATGTAAAGAATGATCGCTGAAGCTTCAAAACGAAACTTCCAAGGCGTGACATCAATGTTTTCATTCACAGGCATCACGTAATCATCTTCACGTGGCATAAAGTGCCCAATGATGAACATCAGCGCTGTACAGACGACAAACAGAATCGCCAATTGGTGCAAGAAGTGAATGGGCGTTTTGAACACTAACTGCATCGCTGCGTATGAACTAACAAACACCACCAATGCCACTTTAGCCGCCACAGCAGGCACACGTTTAGAAACATAACCCACAAACACGATAGTAAAGATTGGCACGCTGAAGAAGCCCGCTACCATTTGTAAGTATTGGAACAAGCCTTCAGGCGCATACATGATGAACGGTGCGATGCACACAGAGATAATCGCGATCACAACACCGAAGATACGACCTTTACCCACCAGTTCTTCATCCGTTTTACCTTGGCCAAACAGAGGCTTGTAGACATTCAATGCAAACAACGTCGTAGAACTGTTCAGCACACCGTTGAAGGTACTCAGAATCGCACCGAACATAACCGCAACAAAGAAGCCAACTAAAGGCTTAGGTAATACTTCGTTTACCAAGCGCGTGTACATGGTGTCTGGGTTACCGGCATCCGCGCCAAACATATGAAAAGCAATGATACCTGGAATGATTAGGAACAGTGGCGAGATCACCTTAATTGCCCCCGCAAGAATCACCCCTTTTTGACCTTCTTTTAGGTTCTTAGCACCCAATGCACGTTGGATGATCGATTGGTCAGTGCCCCAGTAATAAAGGTTCACAAGTAAAAGACCGGTAAACAAGGTAGAGAACGGCAGTGGATCTGTCTCTGTACCGACCGATTGCAGTTTTTCAGGTGCAGCGTACAACAGCGTATCCAAGCCTGCCCCAAAACTACCCTCCCCTAATGCCATCAAGCCAAAAACAGGGATCATCAAGCCGCCAATAATAAGACCAACTCCATTAATAGTATCGGCAATCACGACCGCTTTGAGTCCACCATAAATCGCGTAAAAGAAGCCAAGTAGACCAATCGTCGCCGAAATGAGTGCTATTGAACTAAACTCTGAAATATTTAGCAACGCTTGAACATCAAAGATCTCCCCCAAAACAACGGCACCGGCATAAAGTGTGGTTGGCAAGATATTGATGACGTACTGGCACAAGAAAAGTAACGTCACAAACTTCTTCACCGACATGTCGTAACGGCTCTCTAAGAAGTCTGGTATCGTCGTGATCCCTTGCTTTAGATAACGCGGTACCAGCATCAACGCAATGATCACTAAGGTAACACCAGACGCCACTTCCCAACCCATGACACTCATATTGTGGGTATAAGCTTGTGCACTCATGCCAACAAAGCTAGTTGCGCTTAAGTTGGTTAAAATTAGTGAGCTGGCAATCAAACCACCGGTTAAGCTTCTTCCGCCAAGAAAGAAACCATCTTGTGAGGTGTCCTTGTCATTTTTAACTTTGTTGTAGGTAAACGCGACAACAAAACCAGTAAATAACAAGAATGACAGCAGAACTGTAATAGACATTTTGTTTTCCTTAAGTTTAGTTATTGCGGCAGCAATTCCTCGCTGCCGATTATATTTTTATATTTAGAATTTTATTTGTAGGGGTACGCAGAGCTAGCGGTTCATATCTTTTTAATATGAAGAATCAAGGCGGACTCAGGGTCTAGAATAGGTAAGGTCAATCCAATTTCCTTGAGGTTATCGCCACTCAGGGTTAACGTTTTGTCTAACCATTGAGGGCGTTGCTTCATCAACTGGAAACTGGTTTGTGGCACTTCCACTAACTTCACTTGATACATCGCATTGTCTTCCACGCAGCTAACACGAAGTGGCGAAGGCAGAGCGTATTCAGGCATGGTTAATTGGCAGACGGTGATCAACATTTCATCATCATTTTCAACGCCATAAATGTTCTGATTTTTGTCCGCGGTATCCATTCGGAAGCTGCGGCCAGAATGCAAAACATGACGAAATTGCTTATGCAGTGAGATGTAATGTGAGAATGCTTGTTTCTCTTCTGGTGACTCTTTAACCGGATCAAGTTCAACGCCCATGTGTCCCATCAAGGCGGTCACACCACGCATATTGATGCTGTGGCGACGATTGGTTGAGTGGCATTCTGCTGGGCCGATGTGCGCCCCCATCACTTCTGGTGGGAAGAAGTAGCTCATGCCTTTTTGAATGGCTTGGCGCTCTAAGGCATCATTACAGTCAGACGCCCAGAATCGGTGTGTACGCTTGAGGATTTCAAAGTCGATACGGCCACCGCCTGAAGAACAGGACTCAATCTCAACTTCTGGGTGCGCTCGATTCAACTCATCAACAAGGCGGTATAGCGCTTTAGTTTGACCGTGCACCGCAGCCTTACCTTGATGCCCAGGTTGAACCAACTCTCGGTTCATGTCCCACTTAAGGTAAGTGATGTTGTATCGAGTCAAAAGCGCATTGAGGCGTTCATACAAGTAGTTAAAACACGCTTCATTTTGCAGATCCAACACATATTGCCAACGACCTGACGGTTGATGATAACCTTGCAGGCCAAGCACCCAATCCGGATGGTTTCGATAAAGGTTAGAGTCTTGACTGACCATCTCAGGCTCAACCCAAAGGCCAAACTCCATTCCCTGTTGATTAACATGTTCAATGACAGGTTCTAAGCCATTTGGATATTTCACCTCATCCAAATACCAGTCGCCCAGTGCGGTACGTTCACCATCACGCCCCACAAACCAACCATCATCAATAATGAATCGTTCAACGCCCATCGCACCCGCTTCCGTTGCCATCTTCATAATGTAGTCAGGCTTGTGGTCAAAATAGATCCCTTCCCATGTATTCAAGTGAACGGGACGAGGTTTATCGGTTGGGAATTGAATAATGTTGTCGCGAACAAATTGCTGAAAGCGTTGCGCGATGCCATTTAAACCTGAGTTACTGTAACAACCGAACAGCCAAGGCGTTTGGTAACTTGCTTGAGATTCTAGAATAGATTCGCCTGCAAGTAACAACTCGCCAGCTTGAACAAAACGACGACCATCACTACGAACATCGGCGCGCATTTGGTGGTTACCGCTCCAACCTAAATGAAATCCCCACACCAAGCCATTCTGCTCTGAGAACCCTTGAGCCCCTGCAAACATCCCCGGAAAATTCTCGTGTGATGTGCGACCACGACGGTTTTCTTGCATGAAGCCACCGTGTTCAAAACGTTGACGTTGCGTTTGAAACTCATGACACCAACGGCCATGGAACGTCATAAGCTCATTAGCATGATTCGGCAATGGCAGCGTTGAAGAAAGCTTGTTCAGGTAGTATTTGTTGTCGCCTTTATTGGTGACGGTCACACGTTTTTGGACGACGTCAGATTCGAAATCCAGTTTGATCTCAACCTTAAGATCCAATAGAGCAACCTTGTCTTCAAGGAAAAAACTCACTTCTTGATCTTGAGCATCGTAACGAACGGTCTTAAAGACGGGAGCCCAATCAAGTCCTTCTCGATGACCTTCAATGCCAGGAGCGTTAAAGTGTCCACTGCCTAACTCAGGGCAAAGAGAAAGTGGCACATCCACATCAAGTCGAGCTTGAGAAATCGGCCTTTCTGTCGAAAGCAGAAGATCTTCATCAATACTTGCGATCTTTGCCCCCCAATGCAAAACCTCTGGAACACGCCCTGATTTAATGATCAAACTATGATTTTTACTCTTTAAGTGAATAAATTCGTTCATTACTAATCTCTATTGTTTTCGTAAACATAATATAGAAATAATAGTGAACCCATCACGTCAGATTAGTATCTAATATCGACAAAATCGTGATGCAAATTGGCTTTAACATTCTAAAAACTTGTACAAGATCGACTGTTTCCGGAAACATTTTTAATGTTTTAAAAGACATTTATTTGAAAGTGAGCAGAGTTTAGTTTGCTAAATTTCGGTAGGATTATTTCACTCTAAAATATTCGATGAGCAGAGCGATGAGTATCACCTTCAAAGACGTAGCAAAACTGGCAGGGGTATCCACCCAGACGGTATCTCGAGTAACCAATGGCTCACAAGACGTCGCGGAATCCACCCGCAACAAGGTTAACGCCGCCATAAAGCAACTTGGTTATGTACCCAATAAAGGTGCTCAAATGCTCAGTCGAGCCAAGTCCACCAGCGTTGGCTTAGTCACTCTCGATATGGCACTGCATGGCGCAGCAATGATCGCAAATGGCGTGCGAATGCAGGCTCACAATATGGGTTACGGCACCACATTTTCTGTCGTCTCTGAATCAACCGTCGACAGTACACGAGAAGCTATTCGTGAATTACTCGCCCAACAGGTCGACAGTATTATCCTCAACGTTCCTCTAACTAAAGTTGAAGCTGAGTATTTGGTCGAGCAGTATCAACACCTGAACATTATATTCATTGATGTCCCTTCAGACACACACGTCAATTACATATGTGGTGACCATGCTAAAGGCGCAACAATGGCCGCTCAACATTTAATAGAAAGTGGACGTCGAGATTACTTGCTGATCACTGGCCCAAACGAATCCAGTGCCTCAAAGATTCGTCATCAAAGCTGGTTAGCCGCGTTATCAGATGCAGAGAGTAAGGTGCAGTACCAATATCAAGGAAACTGGCAAGCAGAAAGTGGTTATCTTGGCGTTCGAGAAGCTGTCGCTAAACAAGCCGTATTTGATGCCGTGTTAGTGGCAAGTGATCAGATGGCATTAGGCGCTTTACGCGCGCTACAAGAACTGCAGATTCCAGTACCAGAAAAGGTTGCAGTCGTCGGCTTTGATGGCATCGAGGACAGTGCTTTCTTTAACCCACCTCTCACCACAATCAAACAAGATTTCACTACAATAGGTCAACAAGCCGTAGTACTTGCAGAGAAGCTCAGCGCCAACTCACAAGATTCCCTACTGCAACAACATATTGAAACCACACTGATTCCCAGAGAGAGTAGTCAATCTAAGGTGACGGCTCACTATGAAAAACAGGAGATCGAGCAACTGCTAAAAAGGATTCAGACCCTTTTGCCAGAATCGAAATAAAAGAAAAAGCGCTAGGGGGAGCTAGCGCTTTAAGACCAACTAAGTCCGTTTAGCCTGGTAGTTTTTTAAGCTATATCATGAGGATATAACCAACTTTTTTACTTAGGTAAATCAAAAAGCCTATTCTTTACGACTGCTTTAAGTCGTAAATTAAGTATAGTCGGGTTGTGAAAAATGGAAGGATTTATTTCGTTTATTTTTACCCCTGACACAAGGTTGAAAAGTAGAAAACCAGCTCAAATGAACTAACCTTTAAGCATGATAGGAAATCGTGATGAAGGGCTATATGGATTCAGAGGCGACCACCGACAAACCCGCTCCTCAAAAAGAACAATCAAACTTGTTATCGTCTTTACTTCATGAATTCAGAAGAAACAAACTGATTCTGTATTATGTTGCATTTACGACACCGTTAACGTTAGTTGTTAATTATTTCGTGCCTCATGAAGTTCGATATAACATATATACCTACTTAGAAATCTTAGCCACTGTCTGTTACGTCACTTTTATTTTATGGGCGACATACTATTACTGCCATTTGTTGTTCAATCGAGAAAAAAGACCCACCAAACAATTCATCAAGAAAATTAAAACTCTGTTGTTTCCAGTATCAAAGCCGATCTACTTTATTTTATTAATGCTCGTCTTAAACATCTCATTCTCTAGCTATACCTTCTTAAAATCAGTCATTCCTTATCTCAACCCATATTTTTTAGATCTTGATTTTTACCATTTAGATAAATGGTTGCACTTTGGCATTTCACCTTGGGAAATCACCCACTTTTTTTTACCTAACTCAATAGCTTCGCTCGCCATCAACATCTTGTACAACTTGTGGTTTTTTATCATGTGGGGAATGCTGCTTTATTTTGTCATTTACCGTAAAGATGACCAACTTCGCAACCAGTTCTTACTCACATTCTTAAGTTCGTGGTTTATCATTGGGAACATACTCGCAACTCTTCTGTCATCAGCCGGCCCTGTTTTTATTAGTCACTTCAATGACCAAGATTTGTATCTTCCTTTGATGCAAAGATTAAACATGCAGAGCGCAGAACTCACTGAACGTGGCTTTATGTCTTTGTGGGCACTAAGTACTCAAGATGCGCTTTGGGCAAGCTACGTTGGAGGAGTTGGGGATATAGGGACAGGCATCTCAGCCATGCCCAGCATGCATGTAACCATATCCGTTCTGATTGCGATGACATCATTCAAATTGAATAAGAAACTCGGTTACATAGCGTGGATTTACGCCTTCTTTATTCAGGTTGGGTCGGTGCATTTGGCATGGCATTACGCTATTGACGGTTATGTCGGCGCAATAATGGTAGTCTTTCTTTGGCACTTGATAGGTTACATGCTTAGAAGATAGGCTAGATACTCAGAAGAAGCTCACCATCAATCACTCAACAGCAATGACAATCTCAACAGCTTGAGAAATCACTTTTCTCAAGTGAGTGTTCTTGTCGTCTAATTGCTTTCCCTTACGATAAACAAGCTGTATATCAAAATCAGGGACGTCTATCGGCGGAGTGACGGCTATCAGTGAACTGTCGACATTAGGGGCGTTTCTAGCAACTAACTTAGGCACAATGCACAATAGCTTTCTGCCACTAATCAATCGTTTTACGGTTAAGAAGTTGCTCGATGCGATTGCCACTTTTCTGGTATAGCCCAACTCAGCCAATTTAGAATCAACTGCGGTTTTTAAGGCACCACTAGGAGACACTAAGGCGTGCTCCACAGAGACAAATGATTGTAATGACATAGGTAACTCAACATCCAACACCAATTCATCAAGCAAACAGACATGTTGCTCAGTATAGAGAAGTTCTGTGCCATACAATTTAGGCACTTCACCAAAACTGCCTATCGCAATATCTAACTTAGCCTCTTCAAATACCTGCTGATAATTGGTTCGATTAACGTTGAAAAACGCGACTTGAGAGCTTGGCGAAACTTGCTTAATAAAGTCAAAGATCATTGGGCCAAACATCTGTTCAGCGTAATCGGTCAGCCCTATTTTCCAGCTGCCTCTATAACTATCAACTTCGAACCTTTTGGACAACAGAACTTCAGATTGAATAGTATTAAGCAACGCATCGACGGTGCTTGATAATTCAATGGCTCGGTCGGTCGCTTCCATCTTGCTACCAACTCGCTCAAACAAAGGGTCATCAAACAGCTTTCGCAATCTTTGTAGGCTATGGCTCATTGCAGATTGGCTAACATAGCAACGCTCAGCTGCCTTGCTCACGCTATTCGTTTTATACAATGCCTGTAGTGCAATCAACAAGTTAAGGTCGATCCCTTTCCAGTTAAAATCTGCCATACATACGAACCCATTTCATTAATAGTTATAATTAAAATAATTAATTTGAATCATAGTTCAACTCCACCTAAATTACGCTAAACATTTATCTGGAATCGATCATGCTTTCAATTTTTAAAACCTTTTTCTGGCTTGGCTGGATCAGCTTTGGTGGACCAGCGGCACATATTGGCTACTTCCGCAAAACCTTCGTTGAGAAACTGAATTGGTTATCCGACGAAGAGTACGGGCAAATTGTCGCCCTCAGTCAGTTTTTACCGGGTCCAGGCTCTAGTCAGGTTGGCTTCGCGGTTGGTTACAAAAAAGGTGGCTTAACCGGTGCGATTGCCGCATTTGTAGGCTTCACCTCCCCTTCTGTCATCCTAATGTTGATATTGGCCTTAGTGAGCAACCAGTTGTTGGAAGCACCTCTTTTCATTTCAATCATCCACGGACTTAAGCTACTCGCGGTCGTGGTTGTAGCTGATGCCACTTTCGGCATGTACAAAAACTTTTGCCAATCAAAGATAGCAACAGCACTGTGTGTGATCACCGCGATTGTTCTACTTTTGATTCCTGGGATCTGGCCTCAAGTCTTAGTACTCCTATTTGCAGCAATCATTGGCAGTAAGTTCTTAACCTCACAAGACTTAAAAACAACGCCTTCAACACATAAGATATCCATAACTCCACTTGTGATTTTTGTAGCACTATTGGTTGGCTTACCACTGTTTAGTGCATATTCTCAAGGTATCGAAGTGTTTGGGTTATTTTACCAAGCAGGCAGCTTGGTATTCGGTGGCGGTCACGTGGTACTTCCGTTACTGCAAAATGGTATTGGCGACCAACTGTCTCAAGATGCATTTCTCACGGGCTATGCCGCAGCACAAGCCGTACCAGGACCGATGTTTACGTTAGCCACTTACCTCGGTTATGTATTAATGCCGTCAGCGCCAATTACAGGTGCTCTATTAGCAACGGTTGCCGTGTTCTTACCGGGCTTCTTGCTGCTACTGGGTGTATTGAAAAACTGGCAGGCAATTGCGAGTAAACCTTTGGTGGCTGGTGCTCTTACTGGTGTGAATGCAGCAGTTGTTGGTCTATTACTTGCGGCTCTATATCAACCAATCTTCACAAGCGCAGTGAGCAGCGGCATAGACTTCGCTCTGATCATTGTTGGCGTTTGGTTATTGAAAACAATGAAGATGCCGATAGTAGGTTTAGTTGGCACCTTTATCGCAGCTGGTGTGGTTCTTAACTATTTATAATTAAGTACTTAGATACCCAACTTTAGATACAAAACTGAGTGACAAATATTAGCCCCTGATAAGGACACTCATCAGGGGCTAATTCATTTGTGCTATTTACCATAAGGAGAGTAACTCTTCACAGAACAACACTATATTGGTGTGCTCGCCTTCATTTCTCTCACCTCTGCTAGGGCTCGATTTAGGTTTTCATTGGCGATTTTGTAATAAGATGGTTTTTTATCTATGGCTTGTTGCAGGTAAGGAATCGCTTCATCAGGTCGACCTTGAATAATTAAAAAGTAGCCGACATTATTCAGAGCTTCTGGCGCATCCATATGGCGCATGAACACATTTATTGCTTTTTTCACATCACCTGACGCCAAATAAATGAGTGCAAGGTTATTCTGAGCCTTCTCATTGTTAGGTTCTATTTCTAAAGCCGAACGAGTGTATTGGTACGCTTCTTTGTAGTTGCCGTACATGTAATGGGAGTAACCCATGTTCAGTAGAGCTTTCACTGATGTTTTATCGATAGTCAGCGACTTTTTAAAATACTCTTGAGCGATCTGATGCTTACCTTGAACATCTTCCAAAACTCCAATGCCCATGAAAGCCAGAGCTGGAGACATACTATCAACCTTCAAACCTGCTACTTCACTTTGACTTAACGCTTGGTAGTTTTTAATCGTACTACTACTTTTTAAGCGAACTTGGTCTGCATTGATCGCTTTAAAGAAATAACTTCGACCTTCGTCTGTACGGCGCTGCTTAGTATATAAAACACCTAACAGCTCTAAAACTTCAGTATGCGCAGGGTTAAAATCTAATGCCGCCAAATACGCTTTTTCAGCGAGTGCGTAATTGCCTCTCGATGAATGAATTCGACCGATAGTAAATAGCGTTTTATCGTGAAACTCTTGTTCAGGAAAAGACAGAGATCGGATGTACTCATAAAGAGCTAAATCGATGTTGTTGTCTCTCAAAGCAACATCACCACGCATGATTGCTTCTTTTTCACTTACCGGCGGATCGTCACTGGTTAAGGTGTCAATTGGCTTACCCGAATACAATTCGGCATCAAACTGATTAGTAGGCTCATCAGAAGAAGCGCAACCGAGAATTACTAACGGTAGTAAAAGTAAAACCATTCTATTCATTCGCATCATAAACTCGCTCCTGGAGATGTCAGTGCATCCATTACGATCATCATTCCGGGCCCAAGAGCAACGATAAAGAAGCAAGGCCAAATGAACAACAACATGGGAAATAGCATTTTGGTGGGGATTTTGGCTGCAATTTCTTCCGCAGCTTGTTGGCGTTTGTCTCGAAAATCTTCGGTATAGTCACGTAAGGTTTGAGCTAAACCGCCTCCCATTCTTGAAGCATGTGAGAGCAAAGAAACAAGTCCTTCCAACTCACGAAGCCCAGTTCGTTCAACGAGTTGACTCAAAGCATCAGGCATAGTGACACCCGCTTGAATTTTAGCAAACACAGTATCTAGCTCATCGGCAAGTTCGGGTTGTGAAATGTATAACTCGTTGGCGACACGCCCTAGTGCGGCATTAAAACCAAGACCTGATTCCGTACATACCACCAAAAGGTCTAAAGCATCAGGGACACCGTTTCTGATTTTTCTCTGTCTCTCTTTTTGCATTTTACTCAATACAAAATTGGGGAAGAATGTCCCGACAAAAATACATGTCACAATCAATAAGTTGTTGTAGCTGCCACCTATAGCCAAGTAAAACACCATAAATGCACAGACAAACCCTATTAATGTTGAAAGTACTTTAAAGGCGTAAAATACTGAAAGTGCGCTCTTTTCATGATATCCAGCATGCATTAATTTTTCTGAATACGTTTCGTTATCTTTTTTGTTCCCTCTCCCAATAAATGGCGTCAGCGACTCCAAGGTATTGGTAAAGTCATAAGGTTTGCGACTACCAGTATGGTTCCCTCCGGAAATCTGTTTTAACTTTTTATCCAACGGGGAACGAGTACCAACAAAAAGAAACCCTAAAGTAAGAGTAAGTAGCATAGTGGTAAGCAGAATCATCCCGTAAAGCAGGGTCTGGCTAGTGATACCGAACTCAGAGAGTGTTTGTTTCCATACTTCTAAATCAAAGAATTCCATAATCTATATCTCGATATTTATTATTTTTCTTATCCATAACGCCCCAATCGCCAACAAAATCACGCCAACACTGACCATAGATATTCCTCTAGGATCACTGTACAAAGGCTCGATGTATTCAGGGTTTACGAATTTGAGACCGAAAAATAGGGCAAAAGGAGAAAGCGTCAGTATCCAAGCAGAAAGTCGACTCTCAGCTGAAAGGGTTTTGATTTTTCTTTCTAGCTTAAAGCGCGCTCTTAATACCTCAGATACTTTTTGCAGATTCTCAGAGAGGTTGCCCCCCGTTTCTTTCTGCAACATGACCGCACTTGAAAAAGCCAACATAGAAACCGTCGGTACTCTTTCTGTCATTTGTAAGATGGCGAGCCGTAAATCATAACCATAATTCAATAAGTTATAGGTGTTCTTAAACTCAACCCCAATAGGCTCTGGCATCTCTTCGCCAACCTCATTAAAAGACTGAACTAATGGCTGACCCGCTTGTAAGGCTCTTCTTATGATGTCCAAGGCGTCTGGTAACTGCTCCTCAAACCGTGCCATTCGATAGGTCACTCTATTTTGAACAAACAGATAAGCAACAACCCAAACAAAGACGAAAGCGGCAACACAAATGAACCAAACTTGATTGAATACCAGAGCAACCAAAGCCAATAGGATTCCGCCCAAGAATACAATCAGCAAAAAGCGGCTTAATGTGATTTTTAGACCTGCTAATTCCAACATACGCTTTAAGTCGGCAAAAAAAGGAACAACAATCAATTTACGATCAAAGGGAGAAAGTTCTTTGTTGTAATGGTCTTTTAAGAGCGACAAACTCTCTTCATCAATATTTCTTTGTGTCTCTTTTAAACGACGGGATAGCTCTTTGTGCTTAGCTTTTTTCCCGGCAGCTGGCAATAACAAAGCTTGCGAAATAAACAATACCGCAACAAACAATAGGGCCAACGATACAGTTACACTATCCATGATCGGCTCCTCAGCTATGTGACTCGGTAAAGATCTCATAAGGCAAATCAAGACCACGTTTAACTAACTGATCATGAGACTGAGGAACGACACCGGTTGCGGTGTAATAACCTAAGATATTGCCATGCTCATCGATACCTTGACGCTGGAAGTGGAAGATCTCAGACATAGTGATGACCTCTCCTTCCATCCCGTTGATCTCTTGGATACTGACCATGCGACGCTTACCGTCTTCTTGTCTTTCCATTTGAACCACCAAATGAATAGCAGAAGCAATCTGCGCTCTTAGATTTTTCGTTGAAATATTCCACCCCGCCATCGAGAACATATTCTCAACACGACTTAGTGCATCACGAGGTGTATTCGCGTGAATCGTGGCAAGTGAACCATCATGGCCCGTGTTCATCGCCGCTAACATATCAACAGCTTCGCTACCACGTACCTCCCCGACAACAATACGGTCAGGTCGCATACGCAAGGTGTTTTTCACCAGCTCTCGCTGACTGATCTCACCTTTACCCTCAAGGTTTGCGGGGCGTGTTTCTAAACGAATCACGTGTGGTTGCTGCAGTTGTAACTCTGCGGAGTCTTCTATGGTAATAATCCGTTTATCTCTAGGAATAAACCCAGAAAAAATATTCAGCGTCGTCGTCTTCCCTGAGCCTGTACCACCAGAAATAAGGATATTAAGCTCACCTTTTACGGCAGCTTCAATGAACTTTGCCATTTGTGGAGAGGCTGACTTGTATTCCAGCAGATTATCCATGGTTAGGCTATCTACAGAAAAACGTCGTATCGAAACAGAAGGGCCATCTAAGGCCAAAGGGGGAATAATGGCATTCACTCGTGAACCATCAACTAATCGAGCATCCACCATCGGCGACGCTTCATCAATCCGGCGTCCAACCTGACTAACGATACGATCAATAATGTTTCTTAAGTGACGATCATCTAAAAACGTATACGGTGTTTTTTCTAATTTGCCTCGGCGTTCGACATAAACACTTTTAGGTCCGTTGACCAAAATATCGGACACCGTTTTATCGGCGAGCAATGGTTCAAGTGGGCCAAGGCCAAATACTTCATCTTCAATTTGCTTGATGACTCGCTTACGCCCCTCAGCACTTAATGCGTGGCTTTGGTCATCCGCCATTAACTGAACGATCGCTTCATGAAGGTCTACTTTGGCGCGCTCTTTATCTAAGCTAGAAAGTAGCCCTAAATCTAATGTTTCGAGTAACTGCTTATGAAAGTAGTGTTTAATCGACAATTCTTGCTCTAAGACTTTTTTCGCCTCATTCATCGACTTTTCTTGCTCTTCACTCGCCTCTAAACTCTTAGCTTCATGGGATACGTTAGCGACTTTCTGAATGAGGGGCGATACAACGCCGTCTTCCTCTTGGGAAAACTGTTCTACTTTCTTTTCAAACTCCGGATTAATATTTTTTCGTTTAAAGAACATAACGATCCCTCATATATGCTGTAACAAACGTGTTATGAAAATATTTTTTTAAGCCAACCTTTCTCTTCTTGTTCTGGCGGAGAAAGGATATGAGACAAATCAATAATCGACCGTGTAATTGAGCTCTTTTTCTTCGATTCAACCAACGGCAAACCTAAATTAGCGCTCTCAAGAGCCACCTTAAAATCATTAGGCATTAAATGGATGTCATGCTTTCCAACGGTTTGTTCTATGTCTGTTAGCTTAATTGTTTGTCGCTTTTCATAACGATTCACAATGATCTCGATTGAGTCCTGCTGCAACCCGTACTCAAACTTGAGTGTTCGAATTAATCGATTGCTATTTTTAACCGAAACCAAGGTTTGTTGAGCAACAAGTAACACCTTAGTCGCAGGGGAGATAGCCGATGCGAAGATATGATCCAACCCTCGAGAAAAGTCGATAATAATGTAGCGATAGAAGCGACGTAATACGGGCAGTAACTTCCCGATTTTCTGAGCATGTTCATAATCATCTGCGTTATTTTCATGCTTGAAACTTAAAACATGTAATCCTGACGAGTGCTTATTCACCAAGCTACTCAAAGACATCTCATCTAAATCATTTGAGCTATCGATGGCATCCGAAATACTGTAGGTCGGCGTGATATTCAAATATTCAGGAATAACACCAAACTGGAGGTCAATATCGAGCAACAGCACCTCATTCGGGTGATAACTTGCTATTTCTACGGCTGTATTAAGCGCTAAGGTCGTCGCTCCCATACCACCTTTAGTGTTGATAAATAGGAACACTTCTCCGTAGCTCGAATTTTCGATTTTCTCCGCCGCTGTTTTTTTAAGTAAGGGGAGAAGACCAGAAATAGAAATATCGTGAGACAAAAAATCCGAAGCACCGAGTCTTAACGCTATTTTTAATGACCCATTGTCACTTTCATCACCAAACACAACCAAAGATAAATCATGCTCTTCTAACTGCAGATTGTAGCTTTGCAAATCCACCATTTTCTGAGCCCAACCACCGCTAGATTCAACAAAGATTAGATCTGGTGCATCGATATTCTTCACATACTCTTCAGTCATACCTAACAAAGAAAAAGATTCAATATGCACGTTTCGACAACGTTTCAATTGCTGTCTCATATGAGCATGAAAATTATCATTGTTATAAATCAGCCATACATTCAAGTTGGTTTTAAGGCGAATCGCATCGTCCTCATTAGGTAAAATATCAATTGCTTCGCCCATATTCCCACCTGTCTTCATTGTGGACATCTTGTCCTAATATCATCAAGCCTTAACGGTAAACACTAAGTTCATTACGATGATGGCTAACCTATTCACGACGCTTCCTATTCAATCTCGCACCACTGTTCAAAAAATCTAATTTGCCCTAATGAGATAGTCTAAACAGTACTTGTAACTCGATGCATCTGTACCTAATCATTTGCGCTAATTAAAACTATTTAAAACCTGGCTGCTACTTCCGGAAAGTTCTTCGTCACCTTTACCCACATACTTATCGTAACCAGCTTGCATGCGCTCTCCGGTACCATCAGGCAAAACCTGTAAGTTCTCCTGTGTCGCATTAGGGTTGTACGTTTGTTCCATCTTTAACGTGGCCACAGATTGCCCTAGTGGTGCATCATTGGCACAACCGACGAGTACAACTATGAGAAAGGCCATCATTGTTCTAATCATATCTATCTCCTTATAAATCATGACCAAATGAACCTTCACTGCCACCATCAGTTGGCGCGATTCCTTTGTCTGAACTTGTCTTGCTGCTGTCTTCAGAATCAGAAGGCTCCGCAATGTATGCGCTTCTACCTAACAAGTAATATTCCAGATCATTCGGATCCACAAAGGCATCAGTTGGCAGTGTGACTTTACTTCGGTCCACCGGTTTAGCGAGCCTCGGTGTAACGAGAATGACAAGCTCGGTTTCACCCGATATGTATTCTTGGCTATTGAAAAGCTGACCTAAAATCGGTACATCACCAATACCCGGCATTTTGTTACTGACATCTCGTACGTTCTCACTCAACAACCCTGCAATACCGATAGTTTGGCCATCAGCAAGCTCAAGCGTAGAAGAAGCACTTCGACGTGTGATTGGTGGGATAAAATAAGTCGCATTCGTCGACCCAGGATCGATAGTCAATGAACTGCTGTTAGCTATCTCACTCACATCAACCGCTAGGTTAAGATTGATTTTTTTATCGCTGAGTACGGTAGGTATGAATTTCAAGCCGACACCGTATTCCTTGTACTCTATGGTAATTCCATCGTCGTCGGGAACAGGAATAGGAAATTCACCACCCGCTAAAAACTCAGCCTTAGAACCACTTAATGCGGTTAAGTTTGGCTCTGCTAATACCTTAGCCACACCGTTTTGCTTCGCGACATCAAGAGCAAAAGTAAACAAGGTATTACTATCGATGAAAGAACCTAGAATTCCGTAATCGGTAGAGGTTGGGATATCGAAAATTGGCGTTGCGCCCAATACACCAGCAGGGACTGATGAAGCGCCCCACGAAAAGTTAGAACCACTGGTTTGGAAGAAATGGAAGTTAGCATCGAACTTTCTCACTAAGCTTCGCTGAACCTCGGCTACCGTCACTTCAAGCATAACTTGTTGTGCGCCACCAATAGACATCAAGTTGATCACACCCGTTGCGGCTGCTTGCTCACTACCACTCTCTTTAGCATCATCCGCCGCTTGTCCTGCCGCATAAGTTTCGGCAATTCGCATCGCTACATTCATTTGTTGTTGATTACTGATTTGCCCACTTAACAGCAAACGGTTTTGCGCACTATGAACCTCAATCGTCTCATCAGGAAGAAACTCGTATAGCTTTGACTTTAAGCTATTAAGATCATGGGTAACTTCGATGTTAATCGACTCAATCAACTGACCTTGCGAATCCCAAGCCATCAAATTTGTCGCCCCTAATTTTTTACCAATTAAGAACAACTCATTAGACTTCAAAATCACAATGTCTAAGACTTCAGGATCTCCAAGAGAAACCTTCGCCGCTTTTCCCGACAGCACCACATGCGTAGATTTATGATGCGGCACCGTGACCGTTTTTCCCGTCTGTAGAGCAGCAACACTGGCCGCTGAAAAACAAATCAGGCTAAAAACACACGCTAATAATATTTTCATATCTCACCTCAATCCTTGACGCGCACACTAGATGTTTCTGTACCTTTGATAATGGTGACACTTGGTCTAGGCACATATCGACGAACCACTTTTTTCTCTACTTCATGTGGATTTCTCAAGGTCAGCTGAATACTACCTTTGCTTTTAGCCGTGAGGAGTTTCTCAGCCTCTTTTGGCGTCATCTCAAGTGTTACCGCACGAACGATAATCGGACTGTTTTCTTTCGTTTTAGCCGTTTGGTCGACGGCTAAAACCTTAATGTCTTTTAATACCGTTTGAGTCGCTGCAGAATTTTTTCCGTAAGAAACAGTATTGAGAATATCAACCTTATTCCCCGGTAATAAGAAACCAGCCACACCAATAACATCATCAACACGTATCGTTACCGCACGTTTATTTTCAGGAATAAGAGCAGCAAGTGTTGACCCTTCTCCTGGCACAGTAAAACGTAACTTATGAAGTACCTCTCCGGCATAAATGGTATTGGCGACTACTTTTCCGAGCAGTTCTGTTTTATCCGAATAGTTGTTTTCATTGATCCAATCGACTTCCATCAACTTAGTTGTTAAATATTGCTCTTCAATTATGGTTCCAGCTTCAATTTCTTGAGATGCCACTACAACCGGATGACGCTCAACTTGCTCGACTTCAATCGTCGGTTGAACTTGGTTGTCCATCCATTGTTTAGCGAAAAATACAGCGGCTAAACCGAATACTACGGACAATAAAAACAGTAGGAAAACTTGACTCTTATTCATTATTCTCTTCCTCGTGTCCATCAGAGGTAAAATAGACTTTCCATGCCATGGCTAGAATGTCGAATGTGATAACGGGTGGGAGTTGCTCAAACGAAAGAATGTCTTTGCTAATACCAACAAGGTCTTTCGGTAAACAAGGGAAAAGCGGTACTTTGTGCAGCGTATGCATTTGAGACAAACGCTCAAAGAACCCATCTTGCAGTTCTATCTCTTTATCAACAGTTACGCTCACCCACAGAGCTTCATAATCTTGCTGATTCAGAGGCTTGAATTCTATTTTGTAGCCCAAGCGACGTAGAAAGGCTGGGTCACTGATCTTTTCAGGATTCAAATTGGTAGAAAATGCGAGCGTTAAAACGAATGGCATGGTGATTTGTTGACCATTCGGTAATGACAGGTGATCAAAGAAGTATTCCATTGGTACGATCCAGCGGTTGAGCAAAGCATCCACTGGCATGGGTTGGCGCCCCAGATCATCAATAACAAAAATGCCGTTATTAGCCATCATTTGTAAAGGTGCTAACCAAACGCGATTATGCTCAGAGTGATTCACCTCAAGCATATCCATGGTGAGCTCTCCGCCCACTTGGATATTAGGACGTTCACAATTGAGCCATCGCTTATCGTATTGATCTCGGAGTGAAACAGTTTGCTCACTGCCATTACGATCTAAAGGAGTATGATGTTGCGCTGAGAAAACCTTAATGACATTCCCTAACGCGTAAACGGCATAAGGGATAAAAACTGAAGTATGAAGCGCGTTCACGATACGAGACGCGACAAAAGTTTTACCTGTCCCAGCGTGCCCATACAACAACAGCGCCCTTCCCGAATTTATTGCAGGCCCTAACACCGAGATCATTTTTTGTACGCCGTAAACATCACTCAATGCGGCTTCCACATCAGGGCGAGTAACAAGCTCTGCCCTTAAATCTTGTTGCTCTACAATTTCAGTGTATTGCTTGAGAGAAACAGGAACTGGACC
The DNA here is from genome assembly GCF_963898195.1 of Vibrio sp. L3-7. NCBI lineage: Bacteria > Pseudomonadati > Pseudomonadota > Gammaproteobacteria > Vibrionales > Vibrionaceae > Vibrio > Vibrio sp. L3-7. The sequence continues at coordinate 225,344 of NZ_CAWQUW010000073.1, forward strand.
TAAATAAGCATCTCGTTTGAACGCAAGATCGGCTTCTTCTAAGCCTTTCTCTGACAAGGAATAACGGACATGACTATGAGAAGACGATTCCAAAGACAAAGCAGAAGTAGGTTGAAATACTTCGATAAGAGATTTATTTCTGAGTGCGGCTAGTCCATTCTCTATGACATGTGTAACAACACATAAATAGTTAGACAAATCTAACACGTCAGATTTAGGGTAAGCTGATAGGTGCTTTAGCAATAGGTTCTCAACAACAACCTCAGGAACACCAAGCATTTCGATGGAAGTCGGTACCACTGGAGCTGATATTTGAGGCTTTAAATTGCTCGGGGAAGGTATCCCTCTCATATCCATATGTCCTCTCCAACACATCGACTAGTGATTTAGTTTGATCTATGTAAAATAACTGTACATCGCTAAACCTATTACAACTGAAGGAGCAAATGGCATGGTTACTTTATTTGAGTAACGAGAATGCACAACAGGTTCACCTTTAATATCAGGAGATATCCCGCTAACTAGCATTAGTTTTTCTTCAAAGTATCGTCTAACTGTTATCTCACTATTATTGGCTCGATTATAAAGTAAATATAATGTTCCAATTATTCCGGCAGCGATGAGTATGTAATAAGACACATCAAGTAATGAGCCCCACCCAATATACAACCCAATAACACCTAATAATTTCACATCCCCTGCAGACATGGCCCTCAGAAAATACAAAATCAAACCTGAACAGAAAAGAACTACAGCACCTATCAATGAAGCAACTAATGCATCTAAAGAAAACCCACTATTTAACACAGATAAAAAGTACAAAAATAAAAATAAAATCAGTATCTTATTTGGTATACGATGTTTCTCAACATCGTATACCGAAACAACAATAAGCAATGCCCAAAACAATAAAGATTCACTTATCATTAATTTAGATACCCGCCACGATAGAAAGAAACTTACTGATTAGAGCCGTCGCTATTCCAGAAAATATTAACCAAGCGAGAATGACAAGTGAAGCAGCTCCAATAACATACTCGACCGTAGTCAACCCTTTCTGATACCCCACCCTTTTAAGGTTCATTACCGTTAGCTCTTATGAAGTACTAATTTGATCAACAATAGTACTTAGTTTCGTTGATAGCGCTGTACCAATCCCAGTAAATATTGTGGTTAGCCCAAGAACAAGCATGGCTGCGCCAATAACATATTCAATAACCGTAAGACCTTCTTCATCATTCATGAATTCTTTACAATTTTTCAAAAACTTACTCATGAGAATCTCTCCTTGATTTACATTACAGGTTTATTTACCTGTAAACTAAATCTAGAGCTGAACAATATATTAGGTTAGGATTTTCTTGCTATTTACTTGCACTTTTTTGTTGTACTTCTAATCTATTTAATAGATGCCATTTTGATATGTATTTCTTACTGTTTATTTTGATATGATACAGGTTCAATAACTATGGAAATAATAACACCACTACTTTCTGATATAGACAGTGATTTCAACTCAGTTATTACCAATAAAATTCGTCATTACTTCCCTATTGAGAACTATAAACAGGATATATCTATAATCAGTAACTTAGATGTAAGGTTAGTATTCTATATATTGAATCGAACGGATGAGCTTCAACTACTTACAATGGCACTGTCTATTTGCGAAAATCTGAACAAGCGAATAGTCATTATTTGTTCAGGTCAGATACCTAATATCGTTCGAAATCATAAGAATATATTCTTTATAATAGAAACGAGCAGTAATCATCTGACCAGTAAGTTCGAAGAACTGCAGCGTAAAACCCAACATATCTTCGAGCCTCACTTTGATCTCGACCGAGATACGAATAACAATAATCAGCTACCTGCAAAGTTGTTTACCTCTGAAGTCGTTAACTTTGTTATGGACAACATAAACAAAGAGATCAGAGAAACTGAAATTGCAGAAAAATGTCACTGTTCTACTACCTATTTTTCTAAAAAGTTTCATCTACACTTTGGGGTAAGCTTCAGGGATTTTGTGTGCGATAAACGAATCCTTTTAGCCAAAAAGTTAATCGAAGCCGATACCGAATCAAAAATCGCTGTTATTTCTTACCTATGTGGATACAAGGATGTGTCGTATTTTTCAAGAATCTTTAAGAAAAGGACTGGAGTTACCCCCGCAAGTTACAGACGTGCCTGCACGGATAACAGAAAACGCTAATTTTACTCCCTAAAATAAAAAATCATGGTACATTTAACATGATCTTAACAAAAATAACTTAGCGAAAAACATGGAGTTAGACAATGATTCAGCCTAACGAGTTTAGCCAAGAAAAAGCAACAGCTCTCTCTACACCCAATGACATGATTTTAAAATGGGCAGAAGAACGCCCAGATGAAGTCTATTTAAAACAAATAATTAACCGCCAATTTGTTGAATTCACTTACAAAGAAGTGGCCGACAAAGCACTAAAACTGGCGTCAGCATTAGAAGGACTCGGAGCCCAACCCGGCGATAGAGTCGCTCTCGTTTCAAAAAACTGTGCAGAGTGGTTTATCTGCGATCTTGCCATGATGTTAGGAGATTTTGTCAGCGTCCCAATCTTTCCAACAGCTGGAGCAGACACCATTCAATACTGTATTGAACACAGTGAAAGTAAAATTGTGATTGCAGGCAAGCTTGACGATCCTAAGGCCACTCAAAAAGTACTCGATGATAACCAGAGTCTAGTCAGTATCTCACTGCCCTACGGTACTGCCGCTAAGTGCCAACACACTTTTGAGCAGCTTATCGAGACACACGAACCCTCAACCAAACGACCTCAGCATCACGATGATAAGCTGATGTCGCTTGTGTATACATCTGGTACTTCTGGTTTACCGAAAGGCGCAATGCTCACGTATGGTGCCTTTACTTGGTCAGTTCAACGGTTGATCGACCATATTGGTATCCAACCAGGCGATCGCCTATTCTCTTATCTACCACTTGCCCATATTACAGAGCGCGTTTACATCTTTGGTTCATCAGTAATGGGTGGGGTAGTTACGGCTTTCCCTGAATCTTTAGACACGTTTATTGACGATGTGAAAATGCACCGTCCAACTTTGTTTATTTCAGTTCCTCGCTTATGGACTCTATTCCAACAACGAATTCAGGATAAGCTGCCACAGAAAAAACTGAACTTCTTACTTAAAATTCCATTTGTGAATAACATCATTAAGAAGAAACTGGCTGATGGTCTGGGTTTAGACCAAGCTCGTGTTCTTGGTTGTGGTTCAGCGCCTGTATCACCGGCTTTACTCGCATGGTATGAAAGCGTTGGTTTACACATTACCGAGGCTTGGGGGATGACAGAGTCTTTCGCCTACAGCACGATTAACCACCCGTTTAGATCAGACAAAATTGGTACGGTGGGTAATGCAGGTCCAGGCATCGAACTCAAAATTGCAGAAGACGAAGAAATTTTAGTTCGAAGCAAAGGCATGTTCTCTGGTTATTACAAAAATGACATTGCGACTCAAGAGTCTTTTGACTCAGAGGGTTGGCTACATACGGGTGATATTGGTGATATTGACAGCGAAGGCTACTTAACGATTCGTGGACGTAAGAAAGACACCTTTAAAACAGCTAAAGGTAAGTTTGTTGCTCCCGTTCCAATCGAGAACAAACTCTTTGAATACAGCCGCGTAGAAATGATGTGTTTGATAGGCTTAGGCTTGCCAGGCCCTATCCTGCTTGTTGTACCCCATGACTTCCCTAACTTTGATCGAGCTCGTTATGAGAAAACGACCAAGCGTGTTATCGAGAAGATGAACGAACAACTCGCCTCACACGAGAAGATCAAAGGCGTATTAATGATTAAGGAACCGTGGAGTATTGAGAATGGCGTGTTAACACCAACGCTTAAGATCAAACGACATATCCTTGAGCAAAAATATCACGAAGTCGGTCATAACTGGCCGAAAGATAAATTGGTGGTTTGGGAAGAGTAACAGACTACAAAAATATACATAGCATTGAGAGGGAGCTTTTAGCTCCCTCTTTTATTTAGCTCAACCCTCGATTGAGCATCCCTCAGTTTCAATATATAAAAGTGACAAACCAGAAAAACGTTACAAGGTTAAACGAATAATCACATCCAACATCTTATCGAAACAAGGACCTAATGCCTCTTCATCGATGGCATGGCAATACACACCTTCGAGTTGAGCAGGGTCATAGTCTGCGCTTAAGTCTGGGTCATCCAAAAGCGCACTAGAATTTGCCATTCGTAACAATAAGTCTTCTCCAAACTCGCTATCAGGTCCGGTTGCCGATGTTAATGATGAACCTAACCCTAAGGTAAAGACGTAAATGTTTTCTCCTCTTGCAGCCTCAGCAATGTCTTCCACTAAATTACGAGCAACCCTATTCACCCGAGTATATAAGTCACTGGCAGAATGACTATCTGGATCATACTGTGACACTGGACGCACTGAATGTGTCGGATTTAAAATGTTAAACTCGGTGGCACTTGAATCATGAGTGGTATAGTAATCGGGCATCTCGCTAATATGGTCATCAATATCACGCCCCTCATAACCTCCACTTAAAGTCGTTGCAATCGAATCATGCCTCCAAAGCCCTCGGGGCGTACCACTGCTACCATCACTCGATCGAATAGCTCCCGTGTGCGAATCACCGTCCTCAAAATCAAACGTTGTCGCAAAGGTATTGGGCGCTCCATCTGTGAAGAACACGATCACTTTCAAGTTAGCGGGATCAACAACCGTTCTAAGCTCATTTAAAGCTCGATAGATCCCTTCTGATGCATTGGTATATTGTGCATTAGATGTACTACCAAAATTAAAACTGTCTATCTCCGATTTAATGGTACTTCGACTATGGCCGCGAGTCGCATTGAACCCCACCGGAACCTCGGCTCCGAAAGCAAATTTAACCAATGAAACCCGATCAAATCCTTCGTGAAAGTTTTCAACGAATGACTTAGACCTGTCGATGACGTCTTGTGTCACGTCACCTATGCTGCCGAGCCTCAAAGAAGTGGTGTTATCAATCACTAACACTAAATCTACTGGGCGACGAATAGATTGCGCGGACACTCCAGGATTGAATGTATCTAACCCAATCAAGGGTAAAAAGAGCGTGGGTACTTGTGCCGTAGCTGAAATATCAATCGAAATATTACCGAATGAATCATAGGAGAAATTGACTGCGCCCAAGCTAGGTGTTGCTGAATAAAAGTCGGCCGGGATATTTGCGGCAAAATATTTTTGAGCGGCGGCACGCCCTGCATCTTCGCCATTGGCAACCGCTCTTGCAGCGGCAATACTGGCAGCATCAACTGCTGCAAATAATTTAGACTTAACAATATAAGCTCGTCCAGCATCAACAGAAAGCCCGACAACTAACAGAATAAAAGGCAGTGCGATGACTGACATCAAAGCCACTAACCCCCGACTGTAACGATATTTGATTGGGGTTCCCTTATCCATTTTAACCTTCCTTACATATATGTTGTGTCGCTCAGAATATATTCCTCATCGAATACTCGACTAAAAATCGGCGAATAGTCATAGAATACTTCTACGCTGTACACAATCTCTCCATCATCAAGCGCAACGGCTAAATTGTTAATGAGTGGAGGGTCATCAGCATCCACATCAGAACACTCCCCATCATTTGCCCAATTACTGCAGCTCGACCAAATAGCACTATTTTTACTCAGCCCGTGTTGATTCCATCGGTATTGGCTTTTAATGTAGGGCGAAGCATCTTCTTGCCCAACGACCTCGGTGATGTAAATGACACCGTCTTGCGTCAAATCCAATGTTCCCGATGTGGTTGCTATAATGTCCATCACTTCTTGGGGGGTGTCAGTATTACTTCGAGAAATAATATTTCCACCTTCTCGACTTATACTAATAATGATGTGGTTGGCTTGAATGAGGTGCGTGATATCGACAGCCGCAACAATAAGCAACATAAACAATGGTGCTATTAACGTCATTTCGATTGCCGCAAACCCTTTCTCAGCGGCTTTTTTTATCTTAAAAGGAAACATCCTGTCCTCCCTAAAACGCTTCGTTTTTCATTGCTGCGCTAACGGTAAATTTAAACTTCCCGTCATCGAGCAAAACATACATATAGGGGTTTACAGATGGCCACTCGCAATCAAGATGAATAGAAATAATGTCCCCTGAACCACCAAACCCGGTAACAGCGTTGCCGTAAACATCTTCAACACGTATGTTTTGGACATCCATCACTTTGTCGAGCAAGCCACTCGAAGATTGCGAGATTTTTTCTAATATAGCGGCTTCGCGGTCACTCGATGCATCAGGATCCAGATCAGAACGACCAGTGATGGCATATCTTGCACCCTCTCTTGCCGAATGTTGCATGGTCAATTTAACAAACCCGTATATACCAAGATCAACAACCGTTAAAAAAAGCGCAAAAAACAGACTCACCACGATCGTAAACTCGATAATAGCGATGCCTTTTATTTTAGATTTAAAGCCGTTTCGATAACGACTACGCTCCGAACCTCTTGAAATAGATTTCATACAGCCCCCACCCTCTCGTCTTTCTATTCCCTCTATCTGCCCAATAGAAAACCCAAGGAGATATAGAAAGACTGAACATTAAAGATATAGAATTGATAAACGAGTTGTTCAAGTTTTATACACGCAGGGGATTTTAAGTAGTACCATAGAAGGGTAAATCAGACTGAAAGTTAATTAAGTCTTTTATTTTTCTAAAGTTAAATAAATTAAAAATCCAAAAATACAGTAGAGTTGGAACCTTTATTTATTTATCATTAAAATAACTGGTTGTTTTATATCCATTAGAAAAATAAATGAAATATGGAATACAATGCTTGTTTCTAAATAAATCAGAGTTAAAGTCTCAAAAATAAGACAGAATAATTTCAAAGTAAGCATTTAGTTTAATAGTAAATAGAATTATAAAAATACTCGACAATTAATGAGTAAAGTCAGATTGAGCCAAACCAATACAGATGAAAATTATGACTGAGATAAAGCCAGCGAGACCCGACTTCACGCTATTGACTACATAAGTCAGAATTATAAGTATTTCGTATAATCAGAAGAATCGTTGTTCTCATATTCTAACCCTATGTCTTCTTTCACTCGTCGGCTCAGTTGTTCTGCACATAAAACCTGATTCTGTTTCGCCTTAACTTCACCTAATTTTATCTTCTTATTTTTAAACAACTTAGCACCATAAAGTCTCGTCCAACTGATTAATACTTCCATAATTACTCTCTTGTATTTGCCATCGTTCTGTCGTTATTATGAAAACAACCTGTTCGATAAGCGAACAACCATTCCTAACAAGAACTATAAGAAGAAGTTATGGACAATAGACTACGCCACCTTTCCGGACTTCGTTACTTCGAAGTCGCAGCTCGCTTGAGTAGCTACAGCAAGGCAGCAGAAGAGCTCTTTGTTAGCCAAGCTGCTGTCAGCCAAAAGATCCGTCAGTTAGAGGAACAATTGGAGTGTAAGCTGTTCATCAGGAAAGGGCGTGAAATGGCGCTGACTCAAGAGGGGCGGACTCTCTTCCAGCATGTGTCAGATGGATTTAAAGAGCTTGTTGTCGGATTGAATAAGATTCAGTCTGAACCCCTGCAAGGCGTTATCGTTGTTCGAAGCCCTCCCTCTTTTGCATCGCGTTGGTTATTGCCAAGGCTGTGGAAATTCTCAGTCAGACACCCAGAGATCCCAATTAAGGTGCTAACAGCGTCTGATACCCCAAATTTAAAACATGGTGAGATTGATGTGGCTATTCTGCAAGGCGAAGAGCTATGTGTTGAGGAAGGCTTGACTCTTGAGATGCTAATCAACGAACCCATCTATCCTTTTTGCTCACCTGAACTCGCCAACTCTTTAAAGTTCACGTCACCAGAACAATTACTCAAATGTTGGTTAATTCAATTTAATAGCGGATGCTTCCCTTGGGAAGAGTGGTTCAAACAAGCCAACATATCTACTCAAGGTAGTACCATAGAGTGGATGGAAGTCGGTACTTTTGATATGGGGTTAACGACTGTGATGGCGGGTCATGGAGTTTGCCTCGCAACGGACAGCCTTGCCGGTGATTTCATTGAACGCGGGTTACTCGTTAAACCCTTTAATATTGGGATGACACCTGGCGTTCAAGTTAACTTATGTTTTGATCCTAGCTCGCCAAGAAAAGAGCGTATTGCGGCATTTACTGAATGGTTGCATGAAGAGGTTTCTGAAATATCAAAGATCTAGCTTTGGCTTTGGCTTTGGCTTTGGCTTTGGCTTTGGCTTTGGCAAGAGAATAAACATCATTTTCCTTACTAACCGTAACGTAACTCTCAAAATCAGAAAGAGTTACGTCCGGCAAGCTGAATCACTCCCAAAATGGTTTTCTCACCTCTTCGTTGGCCTGGCCTCGGGTAATACCAACATCTTCAAGTAAATGAGAAGATAGTTCAGCTAGGTGTTTTCTCGTTCTACGCTTCTGAAGGTAAAGTCTAAATTTAGAATAGAATTTCTTAACTGATAACGATGACAAAAATGAATGGTTGGTATTTTCGGCTGCTGTTATCGTATTCATAGCCTTTCTCCTCTTGATTTTTCGCTTTGTTATGGTCAATAATCGACCAACAACGCACTAACGACAAACGATAGATATTGGCATTCAGTTAAGGAAAACTAATGTGAGAGAGCGAACCCCACCTTTCCAAGGGATCTACTATTTTTATACTGCAGCTGAAACTGGCAGCTTTAAACTCGCGGCTGAGAAGCTGTTTGTCACGGCAGCTGCCGTCAGCCAACAAATTCGTCAACTTGAAGTGTGGTTAGGTGCAGATTTGTTTATTCGTCAGCACCGAAAAATAGTACTCACTCACGAAGGTGAAGTGCTTTACCTGCAAGCTAAGAAAGGCTTTGCCCACATTCAAGATGGCGTGAGGCGAATTAACCAAGATCCAAACCCTACTCAACTGTCTATTTCAACCGTGCCATCATTTGCCCAACACTGGTTGGTACCTCGAATTGGCGACTTTCGCGATCGCCACCCTGATCTATCCATGTTGATTGAACCAACCAATAAGCTCGTGACGTTTGAAGACTCTAATGTCGATGTCTGCGTTCGGTATGGTCATGGTAGTTATCCAAACATTGAATCGCGTTGGTTAATGGACGAGGTGGTTTACCCAGTTTGTCACCCTATTTACCAAGAAAAGCATGGTATTTACGATATCGGTGATCTGCACAAAGCTGAGTTAATTGAAGACCGCTGGCCTGATATGGATTGGAATCTATGGCTAGAAATTGTCGGAGCGAGAGCTGGCCGTACATCGTTGCAATTTGATGGCTCGCACTTTGTTCTAGAAGGCGCACTATCAGTTCAAGGAGTCGCACTCGTTAAGCACAGCTTGGTGTACCGCTATCTACAGGAAGGGAAATTAGTTCGAATAGGTAACATCGCACTCAAGCCTAAATACAATTACTTTTTATGCGCACCTGCTGGTTACTTTCATCGAGAAAAAATAAAACGCTTTGAAGCTTGGATGCAAGGTCAGGTTCAGTTATTTGGAAATAAAGGTCGGGAAGAGCTTTCTATTATCGATACCGATTACGAGCTTAAATGGTCCGATAATTCATAAAGCGAAACTGATATACTGAGCTCAAATAAATGGCGAGAACATCTCATGACACAAGAAAATAACCCACTTCACGGTATCACTCTGCAGAAACTACTGACTGAATTGGTTGAGCATTACGGCTGGGAAGAGTTGAGTTACATGGTGAACATCAACTGTTTCAAAAAAGACCCTAGCATCAAATCTAGCTTAAAGTTTTTGCGTAAAACGGACTGGGCACGTATTAAAGTAGAGCAGATCTACATTGATTTGAAACGTTAGTCCCTCTCTGTTTAAGCTGTATCTGAATTTGTCCCGTATCCACTTAGTACGGGGCTATATCACATGGATTTTGAACTAATCAACTAAACCCCTGTGTCTACTTTTTAGGGGCCACATCACTCTCGCATCTCGCATCTCGCATCTCGCATCTCGCATCTCGCATCTCGCATCTCGCATCTCGCATCTCGCAGTATATGACAAGCAACAAAAAGCCCCGCAAGCTTTCACTTGCGGGGCTTTTTTAGTTAACTTAGAAAAGAGCTAATTACTTACCAGCTGCTTTTTCTGCTTTAACTTTAGCGATTACTTCTTCTGCCACGTTCGTTGGACATGGAGAGTACTGTGCGAATTCCATAGAGAATTGGCCACGGCCTGAAGTAATTGTACGTAGGTGACCGATGTAACCAAACATTTCTGAAAGTGGTACGTCAGCTTTAATACGAACGCCAGTTACGCCAGCTTGTTGATCTTTGATCATGCCACGACGACGGTTAAGGTCACCGATAACATCACCAACGTGATCTTCTGGAGTAAATACGTCAACGTTCATGATTGGCTCAAGAAGTTGCGCGCCAGCTTTAGGCATAGATTGACGGAATGCACCTTTCGCTGCGATTTCAAATGCGATTGCAGATGAATCGACTGCGTGGAAACCACCATCGTAAAGTTCAACTTCAACGTCTAGCGTAGGGAAGCCAGCTAGTACGCCGTTTTCCATCATGCCAGCAAAGCCTTTCTCAACAGCAGGCCAGAATTCTTTAGGTACGTTACCGCCAACAACTTTTGAAGAGAACGTAAAGCCAGAACCAGGTTCGCCAGGCTTGATACGGTAATCGATCTTACCGAATTGACCAGAACCACCAGACTGTTTCTTATGCGTGTAGCTATCTTCAATTGCTTGAGTGATAGTTTCACGGTAAGCAACTTGAGGAGCACCAACTGTTAGGTCAACGCCGTAAGTACGCTTAAGGATATCTACCTTGATGTCTAGGTGAAGCTCACCCATACCTTTCAGGATAGTTTCGCCAGTTTCTTCGTCAGTTTCAACTTGGAAAGATGGATCTTCTGCAACCATTTTACCGATAGCGATACCCATTTTCTCAGAACCGCCTTTATCTTTTGGAGATACAGCGATAGAGATTACTGGAGTTGGGAAGACCATTGGCTCAAGCGTTACTTGATCTTTAGGATCACATAGAGTGTGACCTGTTTGCACGTTCTTCATACCAACGATCGCAATGATGTCACCAGCTTGTGCGCTAGTTAGTTCGTTACGGTCATCAGCTTGCATCTCAACCATACGGCCAACACGCTCAGTTTTACCTGTGAATGAGTTAAGAATCGTGTCGCCTTTGTTCAATTTACCAGAGTAAATACGAACGAAAGTTAGAGCACCGAAACGGTCATCCATGATTTTGAATGCAAGCGCTTTAAATGTTTCTTCAGTAGAAACAACAGCGTGGTTACCAGTTTCTTCACCGTTCTCATCCATTAGAGGTTGAGGATCAACTTCAGTTGGAGAAGGTAGGTAATCTACAACAGCGTCAAGAATGATTTGAACACCCTTGTTCTTGAATGCAGAACCACAGTAAGTTGGGAAGAACGCTAGGTCACGAGTACCTTTACGGATACAACGCTTGACGTCTTCGATAGAAGGCTCTTCACCTTCCATGTAAGCTTCAAGTAGGTCATCGTCTTGCTCTACAGCAGTTTCGATTAGCTCTTCACGGTATTGCTCAACGTCATCAACCATGTCCGCAGGAACATCTTTGATTTCGAAGTTTTCAGGAAGACCAGTGTCATCCCAAACGTATGCTTTACGGCTTAGAAGGTCTACAACACCCACGAATTCATCTTCGCGGCCGATTGGTAGAACCATAACTAGAGGAGTTGCGCCTAGAACGTTTTTAACTTGGTCAACAACGTTGTAGAAATCTGCACCCATACGGTCTAGTTTGTTAACGAAGATCAGACGAGATACTTCTGATTCGTTAGCGTAGCGCCAGTTAGTTTCTGATTGTGGTTCAACACCACCAGAACCACAGAATACACCGATACCGCCATCAAGTACTTTAAGAGAACGGTATACTTCAACTGTGAAGTCAACGTGTCCAGGAGTATCGATAACGTTTAGACGGTGACCGTTCCAGAAACAGCTTACAGCTGCTGATTGGATAGTAATTCCGCGCTCAGCTTCCTGTTCCATGAAGTCAGTAGTTGATTCGCCATCATGTACTTCACCAGTCTTGTGGATCTGACCAGTTAGCTTAAGGATACGCTCAGTGGTAGTTGTTTTACCCGCATCAACGTGCGCGAAAATACCAATGTTTCTGTATTTCGATAAATCTGCCATTGTCTTACTCTGTTAATAGGATATAAAATGCGCGCAGAGTATATCACAATCTGTGAGGACTGATAGCTTTGCATGCATTTGGGACTAAAAAACTTTGCCTTTTCGTAACAAAAACGAAAAGGCAATCTGTAGAAACAATCTAAATGATTGTTAGGTTTAGTGCTAACTTAAAGCGCAATTAACGTTCAAGTTAGACTGATTTTCTGCTGTATAGAGTAGCTGAAGTGAGCTCAATTACAACTCATCAAAAGCATTAATTGCCTCTGATAATTTTTTGACCCCATGGATCTGCATTCCAGGAATGCCGCCCTTAGGCATGTTCGCAGCAGGCACTATCGCTCTCTTGAAACCATGCTTAAACGCCTCATTAAGACGCTCTTGCCCGCTAGGTACTGGACGAATCTCACCCGCGAGGCCTACTTCCCCAAATACCACCACATCTTTTGGCAATGCACGGTCTCTGAAACTCGAAAGTAAAGCGATCACTAATGCAAGATCGGCACTGGTTTCGGTTACTTTAACACCACCAACAACATTCACAAACACATCTTGGTCGGCCATTTGTAAGCCGCCATGTTTATGCAGCACAGCTAATAACAAAGAAAGGCGGTTTTGCTCTAAGCCAACCGCGACACGACGTGGGTTTGCCAATTGGGAATAATCCACTAACGCTTGGATTTCAACAAGAAGCGGACGTGTCCCCTCCCAAACCACCATCACTGAACTGCCTGATGTTTCTTCTTCGCCGCGAGACAAGAAAATAGCAGATGGATTGCTGACTTCTTTAAGGCCTTGGCCTGTCATTGCAAACACGCCTAATTCATTGACCGCACCAAAACGGTTCTTGTGACTACGCAGCGTTCTAAAACGGCTATCCGTTCCGCCATCTAACAGCACGGAACAGTCAATAATGTGTTCAAGTACCTTTGGGCCAGCCAGTGTGCCGTCTTTAGTTACGTGTCCAACTAAGAACACAGCAACGTTATTCTGTTTCGCGTAGCGCGTTAATGCTGTTGCTGATTCACGAACTTGTGCAACACTGCCTGGCGATGATTGAACATCAGCGACATGCATAACTTGGATTGAGTCGATGACCATTATCTTAGGTTGTTCCCTTTCGGCAACCTGACAGATCTTATCGACATTGGTTTCAGAGAGCATTTTAAGATGCTCTTTCGGTAATCCTAATCGAGAAGCACGCATCGCGACCTGTTGAAGAGATTCTTCCCCAGTGACATAAAGTGTCGGTAGTTGAGAAGAAAGCTGACACATGGTTTGCAATAATAGCGTTGATTTACCGGCACCAGGATTACCACCAATCAGGATAGCGGCACCAGGAACAACACCACCGCCTAAAACACGGTCGAGCTCTTTAAAGCCACTGCTGAAACGTGGGACCTCTTGCAAGTTGATTTCAGAGAGAGTTTGAACCGAAGATTCCGTTGCGCCACCCGCGTAGCCACCACTTAATCGTTCATTACGCGCAACTTGAGGTGAAGCAGCTAACCTAACTTCTGTAATCGTGTTCCAAGCACCACATGCATTGCACTGTCCTTGCCAACGTGGAAAGTCAGCGCCACAGTCATTACACACATAAGCTCGTTTTGCCTTAGCCATAAAACCTCAATAATTTGCTTGGTAACTGGTAAATGTTGCGATTCTGTGACCCCGTTGACCGTACGCATGAAAATAAACGTTGCAGTAGGGTCACGAATATCTAAAGATCAAATACAACTTGTCGATAACAATAACGCACCGGCCATTCTAACAAGAAAAGTATGCAGCAATCTGAAATTCTATCTGTAGCAGAACGACTAATCCCGGCTTACCACGCCGAAGATTTCGAATTCCTTCTTTCTCAAATGACAGAAGACGAATCGCCGTCTCTAAAGCTGCTCGTTAAAATGGAACTGAATCGTATCATGGCTCCGTGTACAAAGAGCATTGATTTACGTGGACGTATTGATAATGAATGTCGCCAGTTCACGCTAGATGGTCGTAAACACTGGCTTGATGACATAGCTTTGAACGCATATCAACGTGGCACTAAAAAATTTAAAGGCTATACAGAAGGGGCGTGGGAGTTGGTCATGACGCCACGAACTCAGCCACTTCGTAGTGTCGTTAATACCTCATCTCAAAATAACCACGACATAACTAGCGCGAATAGCCCATACGAAGCAGAGGCTATTAACTTAGGCTACGATTTAAAGCGTAAAGAAAACAGACTTAAGATCAGTTCACAGGTTGAGGTTACAACATCTAAAGGTCAAAGCTTGCATGGTGTTACGGTTGATATCTCTCCTTCGGGTGCAAAATTCAAAGTACCGAGTGCTTTTCGATACAATCTTGGTGAGATCATCAGTGTCAAATTCACAGAGCTTGTTGAGAAGTCACTAGAAATCGATGTTAACCAAGCTGTTGAATTCCGAGTTCTGGGCATTGATGAATCTTATGAGAACAACGCAGTCAAGTTTCTAAGAACCATCAAGATAAGCGATAACAATATTGTGGGTCGCTTACTCGGTGAGTCTTTAAATAGCTCAAGTAAGAAAACTAGCCATGAGAATCAAGATAGGGTTATTCGAACCCGCACTCGAGGCATCGAACACACCTATTTAAAACACACCTGTAACCTTCCTCTGTTCTTCAATGGCAGCGAACTAAAGCTTGCCCTACTCACGGATAACAACCATCCGTTGTGGCAATATTGGCATGATGAACGCAACCAGCAAGCTCTGGGCACCCTGTTCAACGAACAAAGAATGAATTTACTGGCTAAACCTGGGGTGAAAGGAACCAGTAACGTTATTTACTCTTTTACTCACGAGCATCAGAACAAGACTTTGTTCTACTCGATGATGCTACCTGAGGCCTCTCGCGAACAGAGACAATTGTTCTGGCATATCGGTGGTAAACGAAAAAGCTGGAAAGCGTTCAAGTTCTCTGTTTTCGAGCTATCCGATACCGAAAGACAAGCACTAGCGAAACATTCGGATACGTTGGCTCAAAGCTCAGAGCAGTTGACTCATTGCGGCATCTTGCAAGAGATCGGTGATCACGAAAGTGCGGCTGATTATCTATTAAGTGAAAAACCTCGCATTCCAAGCAGTGAACTGAACCGATTCCGTCATCCACGAACAGTGGTTGGGAATATTCAGAGTATTTATTTTGATTCTCTTACTCGTCGTAAAGAACCGAGATACCAATTTAAATCTCCGTTACAGCTTACCTCGCAAGATGGTGCGGCAGCGAACGGACATACCTTAGACATCTCGAAACGCGGGCTAAGCATTACCCTTGAGCAGCCAATGGTCCTCAAGATCAATGACCCAGTATTGGTGAATTTTAATGAGCTGCAACTCTATGATAAGAACTTGCCATTAAGCACTGTGCCTTATCTCGTGATTCGAGTAAGCCCTAACGGTCGAAACGTACAATTGGTTATCGCAGAGAACGCTAAGACAATGCGCACCATTGCCTTTCTAAACGGGCTTATCGATCAGAACCAAAGCAAGCTGATTAAAAAGAAAGAAATACTGCCAACGCATTCACTGCTCGAATCACTACACAATATTTTACTTAGCAAGATGGTCAGTAATCCGATATTCATCGATAAGCCAAGTTCAACACTGCGTTGTAAGATTATTGGCGTGAACTTCCCGTTGAATAAGCACTTAGCGTTACTCGCTAAACTTGGGCACAACCAAAAGTTCTCACTTGAGCCTATTTTCAAAGGGCACTCTAACTCTCTATTGGCTGAACCACTGAAAAGAATTGAAGGTGCAGTACCCAAACACCACGATGTATATATTGCTGCAGTTAAGTTTGGTGACAAGATCCAATCCGTGCACACTAAATTGGTCAAAGATTTCGCTTCTGCAAAAGAGCGAATCTTATTCATCAAGAAAGCCCAGCACTTAGGGGACGTGTACGTACTGCGAGTCACAACCGCTCCCATCTTTAACCCGCTAACGAGTTTATTCCAACTGGATTTAGAAGAGCTTTCAAAAATTAGCATGCACCAAGCGAAGAAGTTAGAGAATGAGGTCACCGCTTTTGTCGGTTATGGTGAGATAGAAGATATTACCGATGAAGTATTGATTCGGTTAGAGCTAACACGCTAGCTAGCGCCGTAGATACACCAGAATTAAAAATAGAAAAAGCAGGCTGATTGCCTGCTTTTTTTTGTCTGAACTGTTATTGAAATGAGCAATAAAGATTAAAAATTCAATATATAAAAAGAACCTTTAAGGTTTCGCTTGCCAACTAATTTTCTGTTGTTTAGCCAACACGCCCGACAGAATACAAAGTACCCCACCTAAACCAGCATAACGCACAGCGGTTTGAGCTTGCTGCTCTACCTTCGGTTTCGCATGGTAAGCAATGCCTAAGCCCGCAGAGCCCATCATAACCAAGTCATTAGCACCATCACCTACAGCAACCGTGTTGTGCAGTTCAAGCTCATACTCTTCAGCCAGTTCAACTAAGATATCGGCCTTGGTTTGCGCCGAGACAACATCACCTAAAACTTCACCCGTCAATTTACCATCGATAATCTCTAGGGTGTTTGACTGAGCATGGTCAAGATCGAGCGTATCTTTTAGGTAATCGGAGAAATAAGTAAAGCCACCAGACGCGATAGCCGTTTTCCAACCAAGTTTATTCAGCGTGTTAACAAGCCCAACTAAGTCTGGCATGAATGGCAGTGATTTACGCACTTGCTCAAGAATAGCTTCATCAGCACCTTTAAGCGCCCCAACACGCTGACGCAGGCTCTGTTCAAAATCGAGCTCACCTTGCATTGCGCGCTCTGTAATTTCAGAGACTAACTCACCTACTCCAGCTAACTTGGCTATCTCATCGATACATTCAATCTGAATCGCTGTGGAATCCATATCCATTACGATCAAACCTGGCTTAGATAGGTCAGGAACCTCGCTAAGGCAAGCATAATCAAGTTTCAACGCTTGTAGGATTTCTTCGTGTGCTGGGGTTAAGTTTCCAGACATCAATGCCACTTCGTATTTACCCACTTTCCATGTATCTAGAATAGTGTTGTATGTACCGGTGAAGAAATCGACGTCATCGAAAGATTGTGGTGATAAATACTCACCAAATACAATCCAATTGGCTTTAGCCTTCGCGAGTTGAGAAGCGAAACGAGTCTCGGGGAGTCGGGTTAATAATGTCGTATGCCTTTTAATCGGCAGATATTTCTGATCGTCCATGTGTATGATTCCTAATTAACTATGCTAAACGTTAACCTATTGCAATTTGAAAACGCAAGTCTCAATATGTCTTAATCATAACATTTGTTTATTTCAGGCTTCGTGAAACATGAATGAATCATTGTTCTCAATACGTAACGCTTTACGAATGCTAGCCCTAATTTTGTTGGCTACCATGTTCGTCGTAACGATCAAAAATACGGTCGTTATCAGTAAAGGTAACGAAAAAATCCAAGCAAAACAGCTAGAGACACTAACTAAGGTTCTTATCTCTCAGGCATCGCTTTCGGCTAGCAAGATGATCACCCAACAAGACCAAGAACGATTACTTGAGCTGACTAATCAGCTATCTCAAGACCGACTGGTATTTGATACTACGATCTATGATGCAGAGGGTATTCGTCTAGCTTCGAGCGAAAAAGCACTCTCGGTACGCGAAGTTCTTGGCTTAGACACGCCACTTTCAACAGCAAGTATCGGCAGACAGCAGTTAGTCGAACCTATTTACTCTCCAGAAAAAACGATCATCGGCTTTATCCGTGTGACTTTTGAAACAGGTAAAATGACGGCGATTTCTGATCACCATTATCGTAAGAGCGATCGTTACATGATCGGTATGGTCTTAATGGGCTTCATCAGTGGTGTTTTATTCATCATGCTGATTCGAAAAAGACAAACCAAACCTGGCGAGAACTTACTGCTTAAAAATGTGAGCTCATAAGCTAGCCTATCGCGCCTTGGAATCACGAAATAAAAACCTCAGATTAGGCAATATGAATTATTTCGATTGAGATCACGTGGCCTTCTAGAAACCAAGAATAGCGCTCAATAATAAATCATTGCCAATAAAAAGCCCCGACGCTCAAGCGTCGGGGCTTTTTGTTATCTGTTGTCCCGTCCTGAAATGTGTTTACACATTGAGGACGAATTATGACTACTTCAAATAATACCTACGTTAAGCGCACTCAGCGTGATTACACACTAGGCTTTAAATTACAGGTCGTCGCCGCTGTAGAA